>CAXNHQ010000001.1:0-19497 GCA_964202285.1 Rhodoluna sp.
CTGCTTGCGGTAGCTTGTTGCCATGACAAACTCACCTAGAAAATCAAAGACCCGTGCTCCAAAGACCAAGCTTGGCCAGAAGGGCACCTTTGCCTGGGCCCTGTGGGACTGGGCTGAGCAGCCCTATCCGACCATCATGCAGACCTTCATCTTCCCGGTCTATTTGGCATCTGCGGTGGCAGAGGCGGGCACCAATGCCGATGCGCTGCTGGGTATCGCAACAGGTATTGCGGGCTTTGTTCTGGCTGTGATCGCTCCAATTCTCGGCCGTCGTTCAGACATCGGTGGCCGTAGAAAGTTCTGGCTGATGACTAACACTTATGTGTTGGTTGGAATCATGATTGCTAGCTTCTTTGTCGAACCTAAAGCAGAGTTTCTAATCTTTGGTCTAGTTCTTTATGGATTGGGGTCGGTGGTTCAAGAAACGGCCTTTATCAACTACTACGCAATGCTTAGATCTGTTTCCTCCCCCTCCACCATTGGTCGAATCTCTGGCTACGCGTGGGGGCTAGGTTACCTCGGAGGAATCATCCTGTTGGCCGTTGCGCTATTTGGTTTCGTTCTGCCGGAGACAGTGTTTGGTGTTCCAGCAACCGACGGATTAGAAGTTAGAACTGTTTTCTTGTTCTGTGCCATTTGGACTCTAGTTTTCTCAATCCCGCTGGTTCTTAAGGTTCCAGAAATTGAAGGAAAGAAGAATGCACCCAAGGAAAGCATCTTTGCTTCCTACGGCGCACTATGGGGACAACTAAAGAGCCTTTACAAACAAGCACCAGACACTTTCAAGTTCTTGATTTCCTCAGCTGTGTACCGTGATGGTCTTGCTGGTGTGTTTACCTTTGGAGCAGTGCTTGGATCTCTTGCTTTCGGTTTCACTCAAACCGAAATCATTATCTTCGGTATGGCTGCAAACATAGTTGCTGGAATTGGAGCGGTTGTTGGCGGTCGAATTGACGACGTCGTTGGATCACGAAACGTTATTGCGGGTTCGCTAATTGGCCTGATAATCGCTGGATTTAGCGTTTTCTTGTTTGCAGACGCCGGCCAGATTACTTACTGGATTGGTGGTTTAGCGCTGTGCTTGTTCGTAGGCCCAGCACAGGCTTCCTCCAGAACTTTCGTCTCCAGATTCGCTCCTGAGGGTCGCGAGGGTGAAGTGTTTGGTTTGTATCAGACCACCGGTCGCGCAATCAGCTTCCTGTCTGGTTTCTTCTGGGCAACGGCAATCACAATTGCAGCGATAGTTACCGGCGAAGAAAACACAACCATCTATGGTGTGTTGGGTCTGATGGTAATTCTGATTGTTGGATTGGTGCTACTGATGCGAGTAAACCCAAACCCGAAGGTCAGCTACTCGAGTTAGTTTTCTAGCGGAGCATTACCAACATCTGTTCTATAGAAGTTCTTGTAACTTCTAGAAGCTGTTGGTCCACGCTGTCCTTGATATCTTGACGAGTACTTTTCGCTTCCGTAAGGATGCTCGGAAGGTGATGTCAGCTTGAAAAAGCAAAGCTGACCAATCTTCATTCCTGGCCATAACTTGATTGGCAGCGTGGCTACGTTTGATAGCTCAAGAGTTACGTGACCTTTGAAACCCGGGTCAACAAATCCTGCTGTTGAGTGAGTGAGAAGCCCAAGTCTTCCAAGAGAACTTTTTCCCTCTAAACGTGCAGCAACATCATCTGGCAGAGTCACGAATTCATAAGTTGAGCCAAGAACAAATTCTCCGGGGTGCAAGATAAATGGTTCCGTAGGGTCAACTTCGATAAGACGGGTTAGCTCGTCTTGTTGCTCGGATGGATCAATGAATGCGTACTTGTGATTGTCAAATAATCTAAAAAACCTATCTAGCCGAACATCAATTGAGCTTGGCTGGAGTAAACCCATTTCTAGAGGGTCCAGGCCAATAAGGCCTGCTTCAATACTTGCGCGTATATCGCGATCTGACATCAACATTGCTCTAGGTTACCGCCTCGCCTAGCGTTGCTAGGGTAATAACAACCGGGAAAGGAACCACCATGTTCGGTCACGAACTGCGCGCCAGAATCTACTTCGTTCTTTCTGGCATTGGCCTGATCACAGCCTGGTACTTCAACGCCATCGCCTCACTATCCGGTCAGGATTACCTAAAGGCATGGTTTGGTTCCGCAGTTGACTGGGTGCTCTCACTGGACCTTCTGATAGTTATCTTGGCCCTTGTGGTGTTCATGCTGCACGAAGCTAAGAAGCTTGGCATGAAGCGTGTGTGGCTGTATTTTCTAGCTTCTGGAATAACTGCAATGGCTTTCACGTTTCCGCTGTTCATGGCTTTTAGAGAGCTTAGAAAACAGAAGATTGCCATGGCGTTTGGCAAGCTTGAAACTTTTGAGCTTGATGGTCACAGAGTTGATGTTTGGGTGCCGGAAAGAGTAGTTTCCTGTACGCCTATTCTGATGATGCACGATGGTAAGAATGTCTTTGATCCAAGAACCGCCTCTACTAATACACCGTGGAGAATCCTTGATGCACTTAGAGACAAGAGAATTAAGGCGGATCCACAACCGCTAATTGTTGCGGTGCACGGCCTAGGTCCTGGCACCAGAATGCTAGAGCTAGCTCCAAAGGAAATAGTCGAAGCGCATCCCGACATCTTTGACAACTTGCCTCTCGAATACAAGCCCATTCATAAAACCTCTATGAACGGTGAATACAACGTGTTGCTTGCCGAAAAGATACTTCCTATGGTTTTAGAGAAATACGGCATCGAGCACCAGATGGACCGAACAGCAATAGCTGGGGGTTCGATGGGGGGACTTGCATCCCTTTACCTAATGAGCAAATACCCTCATCTTTTTGGGGCAGCGCTTTGCTTCTCAACGCACTGGATCATCGGTCACGAATACATGTCGACAGAATTGCCTAAGTATCTTCCAAATCCTGGCAAACACAAGATCTATACCGACAGCGGAACCGAAGGCTTGGATTTGTTCTACCCTCCGTATCACAACAATGCCATCAAAGGTTTTGAAGCCAGGGGTTATGTTCGGGATAAAGATTTGATGTATGGAATATTTCCTGGAACCGCCCATGAAGAAAGTGACTGGGCTGCGAGGCTTCATCAGCCGATCAACTGGTGGTTGCTGGGCTAAAAAAGCTTCTCAACCGGTGCTGTCTTAACACCGCTCATAAACCTGATCACGTCTTTATCAACCATGACATCTTGCTGCCTTATGGCGCGAGTCAAATACAGTCCTTCCAAAGATCGAATTCGAGATAGTGCAACATAAGTTTGCCCTGGACTAAATGCTCCGCGGCCAAGATCAATAACTGCTTCGTCATAAGTTTGTCCTTGTGACTTATGAATGGTTACAGACCAAGCCAGTCGAAGTGGTATCTGCTGATACTCAGCCAAGGGAATAGTAACGAGCACTTCTTTCACGCGGCCGGTTTCCTCGTCAAACTCTTCGTCAATCTCGTAACGAACTTTTTCCCAAGTTGCCTTACCAACATCTAATCTCTCACCATCGACTTCAACCACCACTCCACCACTAGATGGCAGGTCAACTACTTTTCCGATGGTTCCATTAACCCATCTTCGAACTAAGCCATCGGCAGTTCTTTTACCGTCATCGTTTTTTATAAACATAACTTGAGCGCCAACTTTTAGTTCCAGTGAAGGTTCAGCTGGAAGAGTTCTTCCAAAGGCACTTTCATCACTGGCGCTGAAAATTGCTTCAAAGGTTTTAGGTTTTGTAGTGAGCTTGTTCATGCGTTCTTTGTTGGTCTTATCAACACTCGCGTTGATGGTGGCTAGGCGAATGATTTCATCGTGAGAAGGAAATCTATTTCCAGCAGCATTCAAAGTATCAAGCATGTGCTGCTCAACTTCACCAACACGAATCGCATTCAATATAGTTTTGAAGTCTTCGTCAGACTGACGGAAGATTTCTCCTAACTCAAATCTTTCCAGTGAGTCTTCACGCCATACCTTGGCATCAAAAAACCAAATCGATTTATAGTTCTCGCTCATGTAATTGCGTTCTTCGTTATTTCCTGGAACCGGAGAGAGTTGGTATGGATCTCCGAACATGACTACCTGTGCGCCACCAAATGGTAGTTTTCTTCGGCCTCTTGCAATTCCCATTGCGCGTGAGATGGCATCCATCAAATCCGCATTGACCATCGAAACTTCATCAATGATTAACACATCAAGGGCAGCAAGCACTTCACGAGTTCGTTTGTTCATGTGCCGGGCAAGATCTTGCTCGGCGAGAATTCCAAAAGGGAATCCAAATAGCGAGTGAATCGTGACTCCCCCGACGTTTAGCGCGGCAACTCCTGTTGGGGCACACACAGCAACATTCTTTTTGGTGTTTTCAACTAAGTAACTAAGCAGAGTTGATTTACCGGTGCCAGCCCGGCCGGTGATAAAGATGTTGTTTTCAGACTGCTCGATGTAATCAAAGAGGTTCTGCTGTTCCACAGAAAGAGTTACTGATTGCATCTAGGGCCTTTGGTTGATGCGATCTAGCATCTGGTTGTAACTATCTAGGTCTTGGTTGCCGCTTCGATTGGAAGCGCGGTCTAATCTGACCGAATCTCTTCGGTCAGATTTGAACCATTGCCAAGACACAATTATCGCGAGCGCGATGGTTGGAAGCTCACCGATTCCCCAGGCGATTGCACCGCCTTGTTGTTGATCCTCGAGAGGAGACAGACCCCAGGTTCGACCCATGGCCCCAAACCAGTCCGGTAGTAACAATCCCGAGCCGGTCATCAAAGCCACTCCAAAGAAGGCGTGGAAGGCCATGACGGCAATTAGTGTCACTAGTCGGAACGGATAGCTCACTCTGGCAGGACCTGGGTCAATCCCGATCAGGGATTGCACGAAGAGGTAGCCAGTAATCAGGAAATGAACAATCATCCACTGGTGTCCGATGTGTTCCCTAGTCGCCCAGTCAAATATTGGGGTGAAGTAGAAAATAACCAGGGACGCCGCGAAGTTCACCGCTGCAAAGCCAGGGTGAGCGATAAACATTGCTGGCTTGGTATGAACTGCCCAGAGCACCCATTCTCTGACCCCCTTAGACTCGTCAGATCTTTTCTGAACGGCTCGCATCAATAAAGTCACTGGGGCTCCTGGAACCAACAACACGGGGATAGCCATGGTCAGGCTCATGTGAGCGATCATGTGGACGCTGAATAGATACTCCTGATAGGCGTTTAGTGACCCGCTGGTGGTAAAGATCAGTAGCGCCATTCCAAGCAGCCAAGAGGCAGTTCGAGCAACTGGCCAACTGTCCCCTCGGTTTTTCAAAACCCTAACGCCTACTAGGTATGCACCCATGGCCCAGATAGCTATAACTAGCCAGAGAATATCTACCTTGCTAACGGTGAAGAAAGTTTCCAGAATGAGCTCAGGCGGTAAATACTCTCCGGTTAGTAACTGGGCTGGGGTAGGGGTAATAAAGGCTCCTTGGTCAACAGGCGGTGCTGTTCTTGCAAGAGCGGTTCCAGTTCCTAGTGCCAAACCCATTATTGATATTTCAAGAAGCGCTAACTTGAAAAACGAACCCTTCTGGTCAATTTTTTCAAGAATCCCTTTTCGGTATACCGCACCAAAAACCCCAAGGCCGATAAGAAATGAAACCTTGATTGCTAGAAGTAATCCGTAGGGGCTTGCCAGTGACTGAATATCGGGAATTCGAACATAAGTAGAACCGATGCCCGATATTCCAACCAGCACAAAGCTAACTAAAGCTAGTGAAGAAAAGCGTTGGGCTATTGGTTTTGAGGATCCCTTGAGTTCTGGGCGAATTGCGTAAAGTGCAATCAAGCCACCCACCCAGATCACTATCCCTACTAGATGCATACCTAGTGAGTTCACCGCCAGGGAGTGATCCTTAGTTCCCGACGCGTGGCCAATCAAAGCTATGGGAATCAGGCTTGCAAGCCCTAGGGCAGCCGTGAGGAGGGTTCCTGTGAGGGAACTAACCATTAGGGCAAGAGTCGCTATTGCTAGAGCGGCCAACAGGTTCAGAGCCAAGGAAATACCTAGCTCAATCTCGGTGGCATAAACCAGCAATCCCTGGCTAAAGCTTGCCTCGAGCGAAAAGCTTGCTCCCGAAACCGAGATAAAACTCAGCAAAAAGTGCACCGATCCAACAACGGCCCAGATAGCAGCAGAGACAGCCGCTAGATTTAGCAGTTTTCTTAGAACAACTGATTTGTCGTTGGCAGCAAAAGCTGCCAACACTAGAGATCCAATAGCAATTGCCATTGAAAGATTCATTAGGCCTTTGGCTATTGGGGTTCCATAGCGAATAATCGGTCCGGGGTCAGAAAACTGCAGTGGATCAGCGCCACCACCTATTGCAAGCCCAAGGATGATTGCAACCAATAGGCCACAGCTAGCAACCAGGCTGGCAGCTACTGAGCGGTTGCTAAATGGGGTCACCTTTTAAGCTTAGGTAAAAACCTGCCGGTTTTTGCCGCGTAGCTTGCATACTCCGGGTAGCGAGCGCGAAGTAGTTGCTCTTCGAAGCTGGCCTTGTAGTTCAGCAGAAGAATCAAAGCAGCATAGAAAAACGCATGAGGAATCAAGCCGCCAAGTAAAGTCATGGCAGCACCTAGTGCCAGTACTCCCGTGTAAATAGGGTGACGAGCATATCTATACAAACCATCAGTAACCAGCTCGCCCCTGCTGGCTGGAATTGGGTGAGCGGTCAGGGATTTACCTAAAGCCAAAAAGGAAAGTCCCAAAATACCAAAGCCAGCAACTAGCAAAACTGCGGTAACGGCTGATACCAAGAAACTGAGAGAGCCAAAGCTAATGGGCCTGCTTGGGTAAAAGACCAAGATTGCAAGCAGACCAAACTGACCCAAAACTAGTAGGTTGCCCTTTACTTTAGATTCCATCACTGCTCCCTAACCTTTTGCTGGATATTGAAAAAGGCACCGACCGAAGCCGATGCCTTTTCCTTCAAGAATTGGATTACTTGACTGAAGCCTTTAGCTTGCTTCCTGCAGACACCTTAACGGTGTTTGAGGCAGCAATCTGGATGGTTGCACCAGTCTGAGGGTTACGACCGGCACGTGCTGCGCGGTGACCCTTTTCGAATGAAACCCAACCTGGGATGGTCACCTTGGTGCCACCTCTGATTTCCTTGGCAATTGTGTCAAACATTGCGTCAACAATGCGGTTTACGGCAGCCTGTGACTCGCCAGTGCTATCTGCGATTGCAGCTACTAGTTCGCTCTTGTTCATGTGGTCCTCCTGGACGATCTCTACGTGACTTGATGTCCGAATCAATCTAACGGCGGGCTATAGGCCTGGACCCTTTATTTCGAGACGGCGTGTTGCTATGGCTAAAAACTACCAGCTTGACTTGGTAATGCCTGGCAACTCGCCTCGGTGCGCCATATCGCGGAATCTGATGCGGGAAACGCCGAATTTGGCCAAAACACCCCTGGATCGGCCATCGATTGCGTCGCGGTTGCGCAATCTGACCGGGGAGGCGTTTCTTGGAAGCTTCTGAAGGCCCAAACGGGCTTCTTCGCGCTGTGCGTCGGTGGAGGCAGGGTCAACTAGGGCCTTTTTCAGGGCTAGACGCTGCTCGGCGTAGCGCTCAACAACAATCTTTCGCTGCTCATTACGGGCAATCTTGCTTTTCTTAGCCATTTTTAGCGCTCCTCGCGAAATTCAACGTGCTTGCGCACCACTGGGTCATACTTTTTCAAGCTGATGCGGTCTGGGTCATTGCGGCGGTTTTTCTTGGTCACGTAGGTGTAGCCAGTGCCAGCGGTTGAACGCATCTTGATTATTGGACGGATGTCCTTTTCTTTGGCCATTTACCTAATCCTTAGATCTTCTCGCCACGGGCAAGAATTTCGCCAACAACGGCCTCGATGCCACGGGCATCGATGACCTTGATGCCGCGAGCTGAAAGCTGCAAAGTTACGTTCCTTTTTAGGGAAGGAACGAAATAAGTCTTCTTCTGGATGTTTGGGTTGAAACGACGCTTGGTCTTGTTCTGAGCGTGCGAAACGGCATGGCCAAACTGCGGTTTGGTCTCAGTTACCTGACAGTAAGCTGCCATTCGTTCCTCCTCTAGCCATTACAAGCCAAACCCAAAAAAGGTTTGCTTGAAAGCTTTCTAAGATTTGCGGGTCAACCCTCGCAACACAGGCCAGTCTAGGCTAGTTTCGGGCTACTTTGCAACTTTTTTCTGGCAGCTAGGGCAGTTGCCAAAGATGTCAATCACGTGACTGGAGTTTGAAAAACCGTGCTCCCTGGCCACCTCATCGGCCCATGACTCGAGCTTCTTGGCCTCAATCTCAACCGTTTTGCCACAATTGCGGCAAATCAGGTGATGGTGATGCCCTTCCCCGCATGCTCGATAGAGCATTTCACCCTCACTGGACTGCAATGAGTCAGCGTCGCCCACAGAAACCAGCTCACTAAGGGCCCGGTAAACGGTGGCTAGACCAATGGCTGATCCTTGACCCTTGAGAATCGCGTGAAGCTGCTGAGCCGATCTAAAACCAGTGGAACCAGAAAGTGCTTCCCTAACGGCAGTTTTTTGCCAAGTATTTCTCTTCAGCACATCATTCACGATTTCTACCCAACCTTCTGTGTTCTTGATTTTTCCACAATCCGCGCCACTAAGTAAATCAAGAAAGAAACAGTTGTGACATAAGGGCTAATCGGAAGGCCGCCACCAAGAGCTAGAAGTATTCCACCAACCACCGCAGTGACAGCGAACACAACACTAAGTAAAGGAACAAGTAGCGGTGACGAGGTTAAGCGAAGTGCCGCAGCTGCGGGAGTCACCAGCAACGTCATCACAAGCAAGGCACCAACAATCTGCACTGATGCGGCAACGGCAAGTGCAAGTAAAAGCATGAACACAATGCCAAGAGTCTTAGTTGGAACACCCCTAGCCAAAGCAACTTCGGAATCTAAGCTAGAAAAATTAAGTGGCCGCCAGATAAGAAGCAAGGAAATCACAACAATGATTGCGATTGCAATCAACCAGTAGACCTGAGGATCGTCAACTGCAATTATCTGACCGGTTAGCAATCCAAACTTGTTGGCAGCCCTTCCTTCGTAAAGTGCCAATGCCAAGATTCCAATGCCAAGACCAAAGGGCATTAAAACAGCAATGATCGAGTTCCGATCTTTAGCGCGCGATCCCATAATCGCGATAATGATTGCTGCCACAATCGATCCAAAAGTTGCACCGAGTGCGATGTTTAATCCTGCAAGCAAAGCCAGTGCGGCTCCGGCAAAAGAAAGCTCGCTAATACCGTGAACTGCAAAGGACATATCGCGCGTCATTACAAAAACCCCAATAAGTCCGCCCATGATTCCAAGGAGCAACCCGGCGATCAAAGAGTTTTGAACCAATGGGATCAGTTGGTCGTAATCTGAAAAGTCAAATAGCCTATCCACTAGACCCACTCCTCGTGATCGTGATGAGTGTGATCGGTAGAACCTAAAACTGCAATGCGCCCTTGGTTTCGAACAACATCAACACTTCTGCCGTAAAGCTTGGATAAGACATCGGAACGTAAAACCTCATCTGGTGTACCAATTCGGAACTGCCCATTTGCCAAGTAGAGAACTCTGTCGATGTAATCCAATACCGGATTTACATCGTGCGTTACAAACAACACTGCCGAGTTGTTTGCTACCCGCTGCTGATTTATAAGTTCTGCAACAAGGGATTGCTGCTTTAGATCAAGTGCGCTAAGTGGCTCATCTGCCAACAAAAGTTTTGGCTTGTCAATGACTGCCTGGGCCACTCGAATGCGCTGTAGTTGGCCACCAGATAATTTACCAATAGGAAAGTTGGCAATTTCTTCAGCCCCAACTTGGGCCAGCATCTGATTCACTCTCGCGGTTGTCTTGAGTGATGGAATCGGAAGACCAAATCTATGACCATCTAATCCCATGCGAAGTAAGTCTTTAGCGCGAAGCGGGACTCCGTCATCAAGTTGCCGATGTTGCGGAATGTATCCAATTTCTCTAGACCCCAAGGAAACTGGTTTCCCAGAAATCTCGATTGATCCTTGCGTAAGAGGTAATTGACCAAGAATTGCATTTAGTAAAACAGTTTTGCCTGATCCGTTCGCGCCAATGACTGCGATGAATTCACCCCGCGAGACACGAAGATCTAGATCTTTCCAAACAGTTTTTGAACCGAAAGACACACTGGCGTTTTTGATCTCTAATAGCGCAGTTTTTACTGGTGTTGTCAATTCAGTGCTGAATCAATCGACCTTATGTTGTTTGACATCCACTCAGAGTAACTAATCCCTTCGGGCAGCAACTCGCTCATCTCCACTACCGCTATGCCGTTGTCTTTGGCAAGAGTAACTAGAGAGTCAATCTGGGAACTTCCGGTTTGGGTGTTGACTACAAATAGCTTTACCAACTTGTTTTTTAGTAGCTCTTGGACCTCAAGTAAAACCTTTGGAGACAAGTCAGTTTCCTCCTCAATAGCCTGAGAAAAGTCGCTCGGTGTTATGTTCTCAAAACCCAGAGCATCCAAGAGGTAATCCGCGACTGGTTCAGAGGAGAGAACGGAGTAACCCTGGTAGTTCTGGCCAGCTTTTGCGACATCGTCTTGCAGTCTTTCCATCTCGCCTAGAAACTCAACTAGGTTTTCTGCATACTCAGTTGCACCATCTGGATCTAAAGTTCCAAGTTGTTCTGCTAGCCGAGTTGCAAAATCCTCAACAACGTGGAAGTCATACCAAACGTGCTCGTTTTCGTGACCGTGGTCGTGGCCATCACCGGTAGCTTCTTCTTCGGTGGCTTCTTCCTCGCTGTGCTCATCAGGTAGGTAGGCATAGAGAATTTCAAATCCTCCGGCGGCATCTGCCAAGACATCAATAAAGGAGTCGTAGCCTCCTCCGTTGGCAACAACAATGTCTGCCTCGTTTACTGCAAGCTGATCTCTAGCCGATGCCTCATAGGAGTGCGGATCTTGGCCAAAGCTATCGATTATCGAGATAACTCTCACTCCATCGCCAGCTACTGATTGGGCGATGTCTCCCCAGACGTTAGTGGAGGAGACGATAGTTAGGCCATCAAATGGCTCAATTGTTTCTGACTCAACTGGTGAGCAAGCGGACAAAGTCAGCGTCAAAGCTGTAATGATTCCAAGGGTTTTTATCTTCATAAGGACATACTAGTCCTTAATGATAATCATTGTCAATAATGAATTTTGACTAAAGACCGTTCTTTTTTCGAAACACCGCCACTATGGCATTGGCATGGCCGTGGCCCATTTCAAACTTTGTCTTTAGGTGGGCGACTTGTTCCATGTGGGTGAGTTTGATCACCTTTTTGAGTTCTTTCATCCAATGCTCAATTGGTTTTCCGTACTTGGCTTCGATTGAAGGGAAGTACGAAGCTGGTCCTGTCACTTTTTCTGGTGCCACTTGCTCTTCCTTTACTAACTAGTCCAGCAGCAGAGCTGGCTCTTCGATTACTGAAGCTACATCTTGAACAAAGCGTGAGGCAACATCACCATCGACCACTCGGTGATCGAAAGTGGCGCCAATTGTTGTCACCTGGCGAATAACGATTTCGTTGTTTACCACCCAAGGCTTAGGTCTGATTGAGCCAAGGGCGACGATAGTGACTTGTCCAGGGTTCAAAATTGGGGTTCCGGTATCAACTCCAAATACACCGATGTTTGTGATGGTAATTGTTCCGTCTTTCATTTCCTCGGGAGTTGTCTTTCCCTCTCTGGCCGTTGCAGCAAGAATTTCCAGTTGACGGGCGAGCTCTAGCATCGACATCTGATCGGCGTCTTTGATGTTAGGAACAATGAGTCCTCTTGGTGTTGCCGCGGCAACACCAAAGTTCACAAAGTTGTGAACAATGATCTCTTTATCGGTCCAAGTGGAGTTCACAGTTGGATTGCGACGCACCGCCCACATCATCGCCTTGGCCATAATCAAAAGTGGTGTCACCTTTACTCCTGCGAAATCTGTGGAGGCCTTGAGTCGCTTGACATACTCCATGGTTCTGGTGGCATCGACGTCAACAAAAATCGAAACGTGGGGCGCAGTAAAGGCCGATTGAACCATAGCGGTAGCGATTGCTTTTCTAACGCCCTTGACTGGAATTCGTTCCTCACGACTAGATGGCGCGGCCGGTGTTGTTAGGTTTCTAAAAACAGAAGCCTGCGAAGCGGCGTTGACTACATCTTCTCGGGTGATTTCCCCTGCCTCCCCAGTGGCAGTTACTTTCGAAAGATCAACGTTTAGATCCTTGGCTAGTTTTCGAATCGGTGGCTTGGCTATTACATCAGTTGATACAGCGGAAGGTAGTTCGGAGCTAGCACTTGGGATTGCGGTAGCCATAGCTGCGGCGGCAACGGCACCAGCTTTTTTTCTTCTGGTCGCACCGTGCCCAGTTGAACCGTAGCCAACTAGGTTTGGTTTAGTTTCATCACTTGCCACAGACGAGGCAACGTCAGCAACTGCGTCGTGCATCGATTCTGGGATAACTGCTATTGAGCTAGTTGCTGGACCGGTAGAGAGAATATTTCCTTCGGCCTGGACGGAAATAATTGGGGATCCAACCAAAACGGTGTCGCCTTCTTTTGCAAAAAGCTTCTCGACGTTTCCAGCAAAAGGGCAAGGAAGTTCGACTATGGATTTTGCGGTTTCAATTTCACAAATTACTTGATTGACGCTCACCTGATCGCCCGGAGCGACCTTCCAGGAAACAATTTCAGCTTCTGTTAGACCTTCGCCGACATCGGGCAAGTTGAAAACAGCAAGTGACATCTTCTTTCCCTCTCTTAGTAACTTAGCGAGCGATCTACTGCTTCTAGAATCCGATCAGCGTCGGGAAGGAACAGTTCCTCAAGTTTGGCAGGTGGATAGGGAACATCGAAACTGCCCACCCGCAAAACTGGTGCTTCGAGGTTAAAAAAGGCCAATTCGCCGATCTTGGCCGCTACTTCGGACGCTACAGAAAAAGACGTCGACGCCTCGGAGGCAATGACCAGGCGCCCTGTTTTTGTGACTGATTTCAAGATGGTTGGAAAATCAATCGGAGACAGTGAGCGCATGTCAATTACCTCCAGGCTAATTCCCTCTGCAGTTGCTAAGTCGGCTGCTTGGAGTGCAGTAACAACCATTGGTCCGTAACTAACCAAAGTGACTTGTGTTCCTTCACGCAAGACCTTTGCCTGATGCATAGATGTTGGTGGGTCATCAAGATCCACTGAACCTTTAAGCCAGTACCTTCTTTTTGGTTCAAAGAAAATAACTGGATCGTTTGATTCAATGGCTTGTTGAATCATCCAGTAAGCGTCGTTAGGGTTCGAGGGGCTGATTACTCGCAGTCCCGCAGTGTGTGCAAAGTATGCCTCGGGCGATTCGCTGTGATGTTCAACTGCGCCAATGCCACCACCATAAGGAATGCGAATCACAACAGGCATGCTTAGATTCCCTTCAGACCTGTTAGTGAGTTTGGCTAGCTGAGAAACAATTTGATCAAAGGCTGGATAAACAAATCCTTCAAACTGGATCTCCGCAATTGGACGATAACCGCGCATCGCAAGACCGATTGCCGTTCCAACAATTCCTGATTCAGCAATTGGAGAGTTGAAGACCCGGTTAGTTCCAAACTCGTCAAGCAAGCCTTCGGTAACCCTAAACACTCCACCAAGTTCGGCAACGTCTTCCCCAAATACCAAAATCTTCTGGTTCTTTTGCATTTGCTTTTGGATACCAGCGTTTATTGCCTTGGCGATTGTCATTTCCACGGTGTTGGTCATTTGTCATCACCTTCAAAAGAAGCTTCATAGCCTTCCAACCAGGCCTGCTGCTGCTGAACTAGCGGGTGTGGGTCGGTGTAAACATGCTTGAAGATATTTTCTAGAGGAGGGTTTGGCATAGAGAAAGTAGCTTCACGAATTGTTGCTGCAAGCTCATCACCGGCCTTTGCTACTTCTTCAAAGAAGTCATCTCCTACTCCTTGGCGACGTAGGAACTTCTCAAACCTAGTAATCGGGTCACGGGCAATCCAGTAATCGGTTTCTTCCTGGGGTCGGTATTTTGAAGGATCATCGCTGGTGGTGTGGGCGCCCACGCGGTATGTGAGGGCCTCAATCAAAGATGGGCCGTGACCATTTCTAGCGTCATCCATGTGTTTGGCGGTCACGGCATAACAGGCAAGCACATCGTTTCCATCGACCTGAATTCCAGGAACCCCAAATCCCTCGCCACGAAGATATAGCGGAACAACTGTTTGGGCTGAAACCGGGGAGCTAATGGCCCACTGGTTGTTCTGACAGAAAAACACCAGTGGAGACTTGTTTACTGCCGCGAATAACAATGCCTCGCTGACGTCACCCTCGGCTGTGGCACCATCACCAAAGTAGGTGATGACCGCTTGGTCGATATCTGGATTTCCAGTTCCGACTACCCCGTCGAATTTAACTCCCATGGCGTAACCAGCGGCATGTAAAACTTGCGTACCCAAAACAATTGCGTAAAGGTGAAACCTGGTTTCTTCAGGATTCCAACCACCGTGATTTACCCCACGCATCATTTTGATAATCGACATCAAATCAATACCGTGAGTGATTGCAACCCCGTGCTCTCGATAGCTCGGGAACATGTGATCGTTTGGGCCAACTGCGTATCCAGAACCTATTTGCGCTGCCTCTTGCCCAATTGCAGGAACCCAAAGACCCATTTGGCCTTGGCGCTGTAAGGCGGTGCACTCATTATCGAAGCGACGAATTCGCGCCATGTCTTTATAGAACTTTAAGTAATCCTCTAGGTTCAGTCGCTCAATGTATTTGCCATACTCGGCATACTCACTCGGCACCTCAAAAACGCCATCCGGAGATAGCATCTGAACTTGCGGCACGCGGCCGGCCGTGTTGGTCACAGGGTCTAATTTAGCTCTAATGGTGGAACAATAGAAAAATGATTAGATTCTTGGTCTCCACATCCCTAAACGCACTGGCTCTTTGGGTTGCAACAACGCTTATTCCCGCCATAACACTCACACCCTACGGTGGAGATGGCTTCTGGCAAACACTCGGCTCTTATTTGGTAGTTGGAGCAATTTTCGGTTTGGTAAACGCAATCATTGCCCCAATCATTAAGGTCTTGGCGTTTCCGCTATACATACTTACATTCGGTTTAATCTCATTTGTAATCAATGGTGCTTTGTTACTTTTTGTGGCCTGGCTGTCCACGCAAATCGGTTCGGACATATTTACCATCGAAGGATTTACTTCAGAAGGTTTGTCTATCGAATCAATGGGCTGGGCAATCCTAGGTGCAGCAATAATTTCAATAGCTTCGCTACTTGGTCGCTGGGTATTCAAAATTCTTAGAATTCTCTAGAGATAACAAAATCTAGAGCGGTTCCAGTCTTTGAGCCCCGAGTAGCTCCAAGGAGTTTTTCTCGGATTCTTTGAATTCCTGACTTTTGCGCTTGATCTATTTCCTCGGAAGTATTTCGATAACTTTCCAATGAATGAGAGTGCAGTAAAGCTTCCGATTCTTTCTCAGAGGAGCTTCTTTGCACCGTGACCCAGTTGCGTCTAATTGGATTTGCTTTCCCTGAAATGTTTGGTACTGG
This sequence comes from Rhodoluna sp., assembly GCA_964202285.1. Classification (GTDB taxonomy): domain Bacteria; phylum Actinomycetota; class Actinomycetes; order Actinomycetales; family Microbacteriaceae; genus Rhodoluna. The sequence continues at coordinate 15,611 of CAXNHQ010000001.1, forward strand.
GTCATTGACGTGCTCGACCGCCATAACCGGAAATTTGGCTAAATTCAGTTGCGCAAGCGGTGCACCGAAAGTTAGTAAGCCAGACACAATATAGTTTCCGGGATTAGAAGCCAAGTTCCCAGCCACCATCCCGCCTTGAGAGTGACCAACGAAGATAACTTCGTCACTTGCACTGATTCCAGCTTGTTGGATTGCTAGAGTCGCAGCCCGTTCACTGGCTGCTTGATCTGGTCCTGACATCGCCACAATATTGGATTGCATATCGAGTGGATTAGCACCCTCTCCAAAACCAATAGTTTGTGTTCCTGGGATGTAGACGATTGCTAGCTTGGATCCCGAGCTATCGTGAAAAATGTCAATCCCCACAGTTGGATTTTTTCTGAACGAAACTTGCGACAGCCTATCTAGCATTTCCGAAATCGAACCAGGTGGTTTAGTCAATGCGCTTGTGGACAAGCTGGCAGAAACTTTCTGGTCCAATTTCCACCCCGAGACTTCACCCAATTTTGTTGCTAAATGGGCAAGTTGTGGAATGTAGGAAATTTCAAAACGTCGATTTATCTGAGCCTCTGTTGTGAAATAGCTTTCTGCGGCAAGTAGGCAGTTGCTGTAAAGCTGCTCGAGCTTGGAAGAGATGTTAATTGTCATCAACCTAAATTGCAATTGCCGGATCGGATCTATCAGAATCGATTCCACTGATTGAAAGAGACTAAGCTGCTCAGCCGCGAGCTTTATCTCAAATGCCACACGGTGGATTTCCTCCCGGGTGGCAACAAGGTCTGGATTTCCCCCGTAGCTATCGAGGCTCACCAGATCAAGGATTGTCTTAGGTACAAAAGCTCAGATTCCAAGCATGCGAGCTGATTGGTCAATTGAAGGGCTGCTGCTCCTGACCAGTAACCATAGCTTGGACGCGCCAGCCTAATTCGATAGAGGGTTTGGTCGATTTGAAACTGAATCTGCTCCACACAAATACATTGCGCGCTTTGAGAGGTAATTTGTGCTCTTTTTTGCGAATTGTTGAAAGCTCAAACAAGATTACGGAGCAAGGTAGGCCAGAATAGTTCCGTGAGTCTTTCATTTCAGCCAATAAGCCCGCTCGATGGTCGCTACGCTGCTTCAGTTCAAGAGCTCTCCTTGCTTCTTTCGGAAGCAGGGCTGAACCGAGCCAGAATTCAAGTAGAAATTGAGTGGCTTGTACTTTTGGCCAATAATGAGATTTTCGGTTGGGATCGATACGTAACTGAAGAGCAGGCAAGAAGACTCAGAAATTCATACGAGTACTTTACTGACGCTGACTTTGCAAAAATTGCCGAGTTTGAGTCCGATACAAAGCACGACGTAAAAGCCGTTGAGTACTTCGTTCGCGAGAAATTGACTGAGATTGAGCGAGAAGATTTGCTCGAACTAACACACTTTGCAGCAACCAGTGAGGACATCAACAATTTGTCCTACGCGTTAGTTGTGAAACAGGCAATCACTCAGGTTTGGTTGCCGAAAGCGAAGTTGGTAGTTGATGCACTTACAGAGATTGCAAAATCTTCGGCGTCCGTTTCTATGCTTTCAAGAACACACGGACAACCAGCCACACCAACAACTATGGGTAAAGAGCTTGCAGTTTTCGTCCACCGACTAAATCGTCAAATCAAACGAATTGAAAACACAAGTTACCTTGGAAAGTTTTCAGGTGCAACCGGCACCTACTCCGCGCACATGGTTGCCGTTCCTGATTTTGACTGGCAAGCACTTTCTAAGGAGTTTGTTGAATCTTTGGGACTTGAGTTCAATCCACTAACCACACAGATTGAATCTCACGACTGGCAAGCAGAGCTTTATCAAGCAATTACTCACTTCAACAGAATTGCTCACAATCTAGCCACCGACATTTGGAGCTACATCTCAATTGGATATTTCAAGCAGACTCCAGTGAAGGGGGCGACAGGCTCGTCGACAATGCCACATAAGGTCAACCCAATCAAGTTTGAAAACGCCGAAGCCAACCTTGAGATCTCAAATGCCATTTTGGATTCGCTGTCCCAGACCCTAGTAACTTCCAGGCTGCAACGAGATCTCTCTGACTCTTCAGCGCAGCGCAACATTGGAGTCGGGTTTGGTCACTCTCTGGTAGCACTAGATAACATCCTCAAAGGACTGGCTGAACTCAGTGTTGCTGACTCCGTAATGGCAGCAGATCTTGCAGACAACTGGGAAGTTTTAGCCGAAGCCATTCAAACAGTTATTCGAGCTGAAGTATTAGCTGGCAAATCAAAAATCAAAGACCCTTACGAACTTCTAAAGGAGCTCACAAGGGGCAAGAGATTAACCAGGGAAGATCTTGCTGACTTTATATTGAAACTAGATATAAGCAAGCCGGCAAGACAAAGACTTCTTGGTTTATCGCCCAAAGACTATATCGGGCTTGCAACCAAGTTGGCCCAGTCAATCTAACTAAGTGCTGGCTTATCTGGATCGTTCTTATTTTCAGGGACCATTAGATCCAGCGTTGCAATTCCTACCAAAGAGACAATAAACGTTACTGTCGCTGCAATAAAGGAAACATCAATTTTTCGAATTCCGAAAAAGACCAAAACCCCAACAAATACCGCCGCTATTGCGGCAAGTAATAAGTAGGTTCCTGCTTTAGATTTTTTACGCACCACACAAGCCTAAAGCTATTTCTCTGGAGTAAAAGCTGCGATAGCCAGGTGAACACCAGTTAGCACGAGATATGCTCCAAAGAACCCAACCGCTGAAACGATGTCAATTGGGGCAGCCAAAAACAAAACTCCAAGCATTAGAGACAAAACTGAGCTAATCAAGCTATCTTTTCCAGATCGCGATTTGAATCCAACTCTTCTGGCCAAATACAGATCAAACAATCCTGAAATCAAAGCCCAGCCAGCTAGCAGATAAACAAACGCTAATCCTGAAGCAGTCTGGTTTGATGAGGGAATGAAACTTGCAGCAAGGCCAACTAAAGCTGCCACGAGCGAAACTGGCAAGGACTCTAAAGACCAGATGCCGCTTTTAGCGAAGAAAGTTGAAATCGAATTTACTAGGGCTAGCCCAATTCCAAATCCCGCTAAAAACATCAGGCCAGTGTTTGCCGAGTGCGATTGGGTAAAGGTGATCAGCAAACCGGTAACAAGATAGATCATTGCCCTTGAGGCAATCACAATCTTCAAAATAGTTTCCTACTGAGCCTTCATGTTGACAAAGCGAGAGTAGTTACCTTGGAACGCAACAGTTACAGTTCCGGTAGGTCCAGAACGCTGCTTGGCAAGAATCAAGTCCGCTTCTCCAGCTCTAGGGTGGTTCGAGTCACCAATTCCTTCACGGTGTAATAGAACAACGACGTCGGCATCTTGTTCCAAAGATCCAGATTCACGAAGGTGTGAGAGCTCGGGCTTCTTGTCTTTGGTTTGCTCTGCCTGACGGTTTAGCTGTGACAAGGCAACTACTGGAATTCCCAGTTCTTTAGAAAGAAGCTTTAGTGCACGAGAGAATTCGCTGACCTCTTGCTGACGAGATTCCACTTTCTTTCCAGAGGTTAGAAGCTGGAGGTAGTCAATCACAACCATCTTTAGTCCAACACGTTGTGAGAGCCTTCGACACTTGGCACGAATTTCGGCGAGGGTCATGTTTGGGGAATCGTCGATGTATAGCGGGGCGTCATTTATGTTTCCACGCACCTGCGCCAACTTGGTCCAGTCCGAATCTGCGATCTGGCCTTTACGCATCGACTGCAACGGAATCATGGACTCAGCAGAAAGCATTCTCATGGCGATTTCGGCCCGACCCATTTCGAGAGAGAAGAAAAGAGTTGGCTTGTCTGACTTGATTGCGGCGTTACGAGCTATGTCCAAGGCAAATGTTGATTTACCCAT
>CAXNHQ010000002.1:0-18040 GCA_964202285.1 Rhodoluna sp.
GGAAGCTAAATTGCGACTCGATGCCAACGGAGGCTTTACGGTTACCCAAGCCCTCGAGCTAATTGCTGAGCTAACAAGCAATTCAATTTTCCTGGAGTTTTTTGAACAGCCAGTTGAATCAATTGCCGAACTTGCCGAACTTCGAGTGGAAATAGCAAAACACGGACTTGATCTTAAAATTGCCGCTGATGAGTCTGTGCGTAGATCCTCCGATCCACTGGCTGTTGAACTGGCTGGAGCCGCTGACTTGCTGGTGCTAAAGAGCGCTCCTTTAGGTGGTGTAAACATCGCCCTTGAGGTAGCGAACACCACAACACTTCAGGTTTGCGCATCCAGTGCGATGCAGTCTTCAATTGGTCTCGCTGCTGAATTACACTTCGCTGCCTGTCTTCCAGAATTGAACTACGACGCAGGACTTGGCACGGGTTATCTATTTGGTGGGGACCTCTCAGCAGATCGGTTGATTCCAGAAAATGGAATCATCGAACTTCGTCGTCCAGAGATCAGTACCTCAGCGTTAGATATCTTGAGAGCGGACGATCACAGATTTGACTGGTGGGTTGCGAGGTTGGAGCGTTGCTCCAGGATTTTGGGTTTAGAGTCCTGAGTAAACGTGCAAGCCCTTGAAGAACATGTTCACGATTGTGAAGTTGAAAACCACAGCAGCAAAGCCGACCAGACCTAACCATATTGCGCGCTTACCGGTCCATCCTCTGGTTGCATTAGCGTGCAAGTATCCTGCGTAAATTGTCCAGATGATAAAAGTCCAAACTTCTTTAGTGTCCCAGCCCCAGTAGCGGTGCCAAGCACGTTCGGCCCAAATTGCACCAGCAATCAGTGTGAAGCTCCAAAGAATGAAGCCGACGATGTTGAATCGGTAAGCGAGCTGCTCAAGAGTTTCCTTCTTTGGAAAAATCCCCATTACGCGCTTAAAGTTTTGGGTTCCTTTGGTTTTACCTTTTTCTACCCAGTTTGCAGTTTTTAGTAGGTAGGCAGTTGACATTGCAGCTGCAATGCTAAAAAATGCTGTTGCCGTAAGTGCAACCAAAACGTGAATTACTAACCAGAAACTTTGCAGAGCGGGCATCAAAGATTGCACCTCTACGTAAAAAAGAGACACTGCGGTACCAAGAACCAGAAGCACAAACCCCACTACAAATGTTGCCAGGATGCGAACTTCTGGAACCCGGATCGAAATCAAGAAAATCATCATGAGAATCAACGCACCGGTTATTGAGTACTCGTAAAGGTTCGCCCAAGGAACTCGCGATGCGGCTATTCCGCGAAGAATTACTCCGGCTCCAAGCACCAAGGTTGCAATAACCGTGAGCGATAATCCGACGCGTTCTAAAGCCGATGAGGCCTTGACCTCTTTGACTTTCTTGCTAGCCGCTTTGGAAAGATGCCAACCCGATACCAAGAAGGCTGCGGTAAACACCAGCATGGAAGCAAAAACCACCAGTAAAGAGGCCTGGGACAAGCTTTCATTCAGGACAACGGGGGTCATTTATTTCCTCTTTTTATCTGTTGAGTTAATTCTCTTACAACTTCGTCGAGTCTTGGATCGTCTCGCTTTGAAAGTGCTGCGACTTCAAAGCCAGACGATGTTGCCTTCACCCAAACTCTTCGGCGAGGAGTTATCAGTCCAACAATTACTCCAGCGAGGGCAAGTAGGGAAAACAGCAGCACCCAAGCCTGCCCTGGGTTGTGCGCGATATCTAGCGATGCAAATCTCTTGATGCCATCAAAAGTTACAGTTCCAAGACCATTTGGAAGATCCTTGGTCTGACCAAGCTCCAACACAATGCCGGGGGTTGGCGCATCGCGTCCTGCAACCTGAGTGAGTCTGTCGGTATCCAGTGCGTAAACATTTAGCGACTGACCGCTGTCCAAACCTAAGTCACCGGTGTAAACATTCATCGACAGCAGAGGGTTAATTACTCCCGGGAACATTGAAGTGTAAGCACCAGTACTTAGCTCAGTGGCTGTCGGGTAGAAAAACGCAATTATTCCAATTTGCTCAGGGACGTTGTCTGGAACTTTGATGATTCCAATTGAAGTCATGTTGCTATCTTGTGGCAGAAACACTGTCGGGCCTGAATAGCTGATGTTTCCATTGATATCTCGAACCGTGATTTCTGGAGCGTAGCCGTGTCCGGTGAGATAAAGGCTTGCACCAGGCTCATCTAAGGGGGAATTGACCTGGACCACCGAGGTTTGTCCTGGGTCATCTGGAGAGAATCTTGTAGTTACAGTTGCACGGAAATCTAGCGGTGCTCCGATGTTGGTCTCGTTCGTGAAATCGTAGTCCGCTTCAAATTTGTCCAATGTCACGCTAAGGGGCGTCAAGGTCTCTGGGTTGAAAAACAGACCAGGAGACAAAGAGTCGAAACCTGCAAGGTTGTTCACAAAAGTATCCCCCTCAGCCAACACCCGTTGGCCAGAGAAGCTGTAGCCACCACCGACTCCTACGGCAATTAGAACACCTACTAGAGATAGGTGAAAAACTAGGTTGCCGGTTTCGCGCATGTAACCTTTTTCAGCGCTAACTGAGTTACCTCGCCTAAGTATTCTGTAGCGCTGGGACTTTAGAATCCCCATGCCGACTTTTACCGGATCTACACCCTTTGGGGTTGCCGATTTTTCATAGGCAGGCATACGAGACAAGATTGTTGGAGTTTTTACTGGCTGCTCGCGAAGAGCTTCGTAGTGAACTTTGGTTCTTGGAAGCACGCACCCCACCAGTGACGCAAACAGAAGTATGTAAATAGCCGAGAACCAGATGGAGCCGTAAACGTCAAATAACTGGAAAAAATCAAGTACCGAAGCAAGCTCAGGATTGTTGTCAAAGAACTGACTGACTCCATTTGGGTCGGCAGAGCGTTGCGGATAAATTGAACCAGGCACAGCTGCTGCTGCCAATAGCAGTAAAAGAATTAGAGCGGTTCTCATGCTGGTGAGCTGACGCCAAATCCATCTGGACCAACCAGTTAGTCCTATATCTGGTGCGTCATAGCGCTGGGGTAAAGACACCGAACACCCCCTGAATCCAAGATGCGAATCCGATCCACAATCCCGTAGCAAGAGCAATACCAAGTGCAATCAAAACAATGCCGCCTGCAATGTTGAAAGTTCTAATGTGCTTTTTCACAAAACTAATTGACTTCGTGGCCCAACCAAAGCCTGCGGCAATTGCTATAAATGGCAATCCAATTCCTATTGAGTACAAAAAGGCCAACAGTGCACCGCGTCCTGGAGAGCCAGCGTCTGAAGCCAAAGTCAGAACAGCGGCCAGCGTTGGACCTATACAAGGCGTCCAGCCCAGGCCAAATGCCACACCCAATAGTGGTGCCCCGGCTAATCCAATTTTTGGTTTCAGAGATGTCTTGAATGTTCTTTGCAAGAAAGAGAACTGACCGATCAATACCAATCCAAGCAAAATGATTATGACGCCAAGAACTTGCTGTATCCAAGCCAAATTGTTGATGTATATCAACATGCCAATCCCACCAAATAGTGCCCCGAAAGAAACGAAGACCGCAGTAAAGCCCAGCACGAAAAGAACTGAGCCAATAATCATTCTGGATTTTTTGGCAGACCCATCAGCAACACCAGTTATGTAACCGAGGTATCCCGGAATCAGCGGCAATACGCAAGGTGAAACAAATGAGATGATTCCCGCTAGCAAAGCCAGTGGCATTGCCGCTAGTAGCGAGCCGTTTAAAACTATTTCTGCGGGATTCAATTTTTCTCGCTAATGACAGTTTTGATGAGCTCTTCCAGGATGCCCTTATCGATTCTTCCAAGTACTCTTGCCGAGACATTTCCTTCGGAATCAACCACCAAGGTTGTTGGCACCGCTTGCGGAGTAACTACCCCCGTGAATGCCAAAACCACAGATCCCGTTTTAGCATCCATCACGGAGGGAAAGTTAAGATTGATCTGCCTTGCAAAAGCTAGTGCTGTTTCCGAAGTGTCTCTGACGTTTACGCCGATGAACTGAACCTGATCGCCAAGAAACTCATCTTGTAATTCGATTAGCTCTGGCATTTCGACTCGACATGGAGCGCAACCGGCGTACCAGAAATTGATTACGGTGATGACTCCTGCCAGTTGATCGCTCGAGAGACTATCTCCGCTTTCACTAACCCCAGACCAATCAGCAGCTTTTGGTCGTGAGCCCAACGCAAATTCCGTTACCGTTCCATCACCTGCGATGTAGTTCTTGTTATCCCCCTCGCGGAACTGCTCTGCCAATGAATCTGTTGCACAACCGGATGAAACAAGAACAAATGCCGAAAGCATGAGTGTAATTGCTAGTTTCTTCACACTGCACCCCGGTCGGTTGCTTTCACCCGAAGTGGCTTGGCGGGATCTCGATAGTCAACTTCACGCAGTGAGCCGTTAGTGAATTCGAAGCTTGTAATGCTGGATAGGTCGCAGCGCCTTTGGCGCGGGTCATGAGAGAGCCTTTGGCCTTGGCTGTATCGGTGCACCATCCAGATTGGTAGTTGGTGGCTCACCATAACAACCTCGCCTGAGGCAGTTTCAGACCAGGCCCGTTCCATCGCGGTAAGCATCCTTTGTTGAATTTGAATAAAGGGCTCTCCCCATGATGGGCGAAATGGATTGTGTAATCTCAGCAAAAATCGAGGGTTTCGCACAATCGTTTTTAGGCTCACGGAGTGACCCTCAAAGATGTTGTCAGGTTCGATGATCTCGTCTTCAACTTCGATAGGGACATTGAAGCGCTCGGCAATTGGCTTGGCTGACTCGAGGGTTCTTTGAAGCGGAGATACCAATAGGCGCGACACTTTTGCGCCACTTGATCTAATTTGGTCGGCTGAGGCTTCAGCCATTTGGTGACCTAACTGGGATAGACCGAAGTTTGGCAAACGCCCGTAAATCACACCATCAGGGTTGTGAACTTCCCCGTGGCGCACCAGATGGATACGGGTTGCGGGCATAACACTAAGTCTACCCTCCGCTAAACTTGGGGCCTAAGCCAGAAATAAGAAAGCAAATTTGATGCGCGAGAGACAGTTAGTAAAAGAGCTAGCGGCCATGAAAGATGGTCCAGTCGTACTCGGTGGCTGGGTCGAAAAACTAAGAGACCAAAAGCGCATTCAGTTCATTATTCTCAGGGATGAGTCAGGCGACGTTCAGGTCACCTACCCAAGACCTGCCGACGAAGATGCGCTGGCAGATAAAGTCTCAACAATCACAAACGGAAGCTTTGTTTGGGTCAAGGGACGGTTGGTGCACGACGAGCGAGTAAAGCTTGGTGGTCTGGAGATACAGCTCGACGATCTTGAGATCGTTACTGTCTCTGAGCCGGAGACCCCAATTGCCGATGACACCTCAATAGATAAGAGGCTGGACTGGCGTTTTCTAGATATGCGCAGACCCGAGATGAATCTGGTTTTCAAGGTGCAGACCACTATTGAGGCCGCTTGGAGAAGTTACTGGCTGGAAAACGGTTTCACCGAAATCCACTCCCCGAAGCTAATGGCATCAGCGTCTGAATCCAATGCGGAGCTTTTCAAGCTGGAGTATTTCGAAGGTTTTGCCTACCTCGCTCAATCCCCCCAGTTTTACAAGCAGATGGCGATGATGGCAGGTCTCGGTCGCATTTTTGAAATTGGCCCGGGTTTCAGAGCCGACCCGTCTTTTACTTCACGCCACGCTACTGAGTTCACATCGGTGGACATGGAAGTATCTTGGATTGATTCACACGAAGACATTATGAGCATCCAAGAGGAGTTAATGGTTGCGGCAATCTCAGCTGTCAAGGAGTCGCACGGTGAAGACATCAAGCGACTGTTTGATATCGATGTGATTGTTCCAACTAGACCGTTCCCAAGAATCCCACTTGCAGAAGCTGTCGATATCGTAAAGGCCCGAGGTCACGAAGTAGTTCGCGGTGGAGACATGGATCCAGAGGGTGAAAGACAAATTGCAACTCACGTTGCAGAAACTTTCAACCACGAGTTTGTTTTTCTAACTGACTACCCTTCAACTGTTCGTCCGTTCTATCACATGAGACACGAGGACAACAAGGAGCTAACCAAGAGCTACGACTTGATATGGCGTGGAACAGAAATCACAACCGGTGCCCAGCGTGAGCACCGAGTCGACGTATTGATTGAACAAGCTAAGCAAAAAGGCCTTGACCCGGAAGGTCTAAAAACTTACATCGACTTTTTCCGTTACGGCGCTCCAACACATGGTGGTTTTGGAATGGGATTACTGCGCGTAATCATGTTGATGCTGCATCAGCCAAGCATTCGTGAAGTTGGATTCTTATTCCGCGGACCGAACCGACTAGAGCCCTAACTAATAGTTTCCTCTAGAGCTGCCAAGAGGCGAATTGGGTCAATTCGCCAATAGCCGTGAGTTTGTCCGTTTATTTGTAGAACTGGAATTTCCTCACCATAAAGATTCAATAGCTCTTGATCTTCCAAAATGTTGATTTCGTCTATTTGAACTTGAATATTTGCTGCTACACCAGCGTGAACACTACGAAACTGAGAAACCACTGTTTCTACAACCATTCGGGCCTCATCGCATAGATGACACCCTGGTTTGGTCAAAAGCTGGAGAGAAATAACTGTAGCCACAGAATAAACTTAGCGGGTGTCTAATAAAGCTAAATCCGCAAAGAAAGAGCAGCCCAAACTAGCCGCTGCCTTTTTCGACGTTGATAACACCATCTTGCGCGGATCCAGCAGTTTCCTGTTTGGTAAAGCTGCTTTCGAGAGGAAGTTCTTCAGCAGAAAAGACTTTTGGCGCTTTGCTTGGCACCAGTTCGTATTTATCTGGAAGGGTGAGAACAACACCAAGCTAAGCGCACTGAAGGACCGAGTTCTCTCGCTAGTTGAAGGGCAAAGGGTTTCTGATCTTCAAGTCCTTGTTGATGAGGTTTACGAAAAACACATCAAGCTGAAGCTGTGGCCAGAAACCGTGAGACTAGCCAAAGACCACATCAAGCAAGGTAGAGAGGTGTGGTTAGTTACTGCAGCCCCTCAAGAACTAGGTGACGTCATCGTTCACGAGCTTGGGCTCACTGGTGCGATTGGTACGAAGGTGGAAAGAAAAAATGGAATCCTCACCGGCAAATTAGTTGGAACACCAATTCACGGTGCTGAAAAGAGAAGGGCCATCAAGTCCCTAGCTAAGGAGAGAAACTTGAGTCTCAAGCGCTCCTATGCCTATAGCGATTCTCAGAATGATCTTCCGATGCTGACTGCTGTTGGACATCCGGTTGCAGTTAACCCAGACAATATTTTGACTAGGTACGCGAAGGCGGCAGATTGGCCGATTTACGATTTCAAGAAGAGGGAACTGAAAGCTAACCGCGAATAGCGCGATTACTTCTTATTGCGACGCTGGTGGCGAGTCTTACGAAGTAGCTTGCGGTGCTTCTTCTTCGACATACGCTTGCGACGCTTTTTTATTACTGAACCCACAGAAACCTCATATATTTTCTAGCCCAATTGGGCAACTTAGCTAGCTTAGCTGTTGCGCTTGAGGCGCTCAACTTCGGCATCGATGTCAGCCTCAGTTATGGGCTTGTTGGAAAGCTTTCCATAGGCGTCAAGCGCTGTAAATACTGCACCGATTCCCATGCCAAAAATGACCCATATTGGCCAGTAGTCGCCGTCTGGGGTTGTGAAGAACCACACACCAGAGGTTATTGCGGTCACGAATAAGTAGACCCACATGTACTGCTTAAAGTCTTCACGTTTCTTGAGAAGCTTTACTGCGTGCTTTCTCATTTCACTGTCACTGGCTGAATGACTCAATGTTTTCTCCCTGTTCAGGTCTAGTTTAACATCGGAAAAATGTCCTTACTAGACTGGCTTCTATGACACAAAACCAACCATACCGCCTGCTTAAAAGACATGGCGAATTTGAGCTTCGTGACTATCCAGCAGGAATGCAAGTAGAGACCGAGGTTACTGGCGATTTCATCAATGCAGGAAGCATTGGATTTAGGCCCCTGGTGAACTTCATAAGTGGTAACAACAAGGCTAGGCAGGCCATTGCAATGACCGCTCCCGTTATTCAGGAATCAGTAACAAGCAGCAGGCATAAGGTGCGTTTTGTTATGCCTACTGGAATGGATCAATCTTCCACCCCCGCACCCACAGACTCGAAGGTTTCAGCTATTGCGGTGCCTGCTCACTTGGCAGCCGCCAGGAAATTTGGTGGTTCTTGGAATAAAGACAAGTTCGAAAAAGAAGGTTCGAAACTGCTGGAAGAAGTTGCCAAAGCTGGACTGGTAGCCCAAGGCAATCTTTATTGGTCTAGGTTCGATCCACCTTGGAAGCCAGGATTTCTAAGGCACAACGAAGTATTGATCCGCGTTAAGAAAGAGAGATAAATCATGGAAACTAAAGCAACAGTGTTGTTTGTCTGTGTTCATAACGCAGGTAGGTCTCAAATGGCCGCAGGATACCTAAAGCACTTGGCAGGTTCCGAGGTAAAAGTCATCTCCGCAGGAACTGATCCGGGTTCTGAGATAAATCCGATGGCGATGGCTGTAATGCTCGAAGAAGGTATTGATCTTTCAACCGCCACTCCAGAAAAACTCTCAGATGAAAAGGTACTAGCAAGTGATTACGTGATCACGATGGGTTGCGGCGATGCCTGCCCGTTCTTTCCTGGAAAGACTTACCTTGATTGGCCACTAGATGATCCAAAGAATCAGCCAATTGAAAAAGTTCGGCTAATCAGGGATGAGATCAAGTCTTTGGTTGAAAACCTTATAAAGGAAATTAAAGCTAAGAGTTAATTCTCTCTTTTACGCTTTTGACTATTTTCTTAGCATCTCTACGCACTTCTTTTACTTCTTGAGAAGCTTCAGCTTTTACTTCTGCAAGTAACTTTCCTAGCTGCTTGCCTAACTTTCTGGCATCTACGTCCACGTTGATATTTACCTTGTCAGAAACCCAAGAGGTTCCTGTAGAAACAGCACTGCCGACTTTTCCTCCGAGTTGCGCCACCTGAGCCTCAACTAAAGAAACCGCTTGTGACTCAGCAACTCTAGCTAGCCAAGTTAGATACGGTGAGAATCCCTTGGCGTTCAAAGAATACTTTTTGCTAGCACCCGAACCTGTGGAACGAACTAATTTGGCCTCAGAAACAACTGTTAGCAAGTTAGAGATCTGGAGCGTTGTGAGCTTTGTTGCCTCGGCTAGTTTTGTAGCCGTCAAACCAGGCTTCTTAGCCAGGGTCTCAAGAACCAATCTGGCATTTGGGTTTGCTAGGGCGCTGAATATGTCGGTCATGGCTAAATTCTACCTAACTCAATAGCCCTAGCCAAGGCAGCTTGGGTTGCCTCGCTAAAAATCTTTTCTAGATTCGCTTGATCAAAAACTGCAGTGGCCTGCATTGTTGTTCCATTAGGAGAGCTCACTTGAGAGCGAAGTTCTTGTGCGCTCAAGTTCGAGTTGGCAAGTAGCGTTGCCGAACCTAGAAAGGTTTCTTTCACCATCAGCTCGGCTTCTTGTTGGGTAAAGCCAAGGTTCTTGGCTGCAGTGATTAGTTTCTCGGCGAAGTAGAAAACGTACGCTGGTCCGGATCCGGAGATTGTGCTTAAAGCATCGATTTTGTCCTCTGGCACGACAAGCACTCTTCCAACAGTCTCAAACAGCTTTGAGGCTTGGCCTAGCTGCTGATCCGATACCTGTGAACCTTTAGAGATACCTGTTAGACCCAATCCAAGAACCGATGGGGTGTTTGGCATCGCACGAACTACGGCCACAGTATTTGCTACTACCGTCTCCATGGCCTTGGTTGTGATTCCAGCCGCTACGGAAATAACCATCGATCCAGATTTGAGATTCGAAGAGATTTCACCGAGGATTTCAAGAATTTGGTTAGGTTTCACAGCCAGCAGCACTATGTCTGCGCCATCGACAGCCAAGGCGTTAGCAGATTTCTCATCGGTCAGATTTGTTGCGCTCACTTGATACTTCGATGACAGCGATGCTGCGGTATCCGAAGTTTTCGTGGTCGCCCGAATATTTCCCGGTTTGATTCCAGCTTTGACCAAGCCACTCAGGATGGCTTCTCCCATAGAACCGGTGCCAATAATTGCGATCTGCTGATTTTCCATGGTTTAAGCCTAGGCCCACATTTGTATCGGTGGGTCAGGGTAGTTTGGAAGCTATTGGAGGATCATGGCAAAGACCAAAGCTGAGTATTCGTGCGTTGAGTGCGGCTGGAGCACGGCCAAGTGGGTTGGGCGCTGCGGAGAGTGTCAAACCTGGGATTCTGTTCAGCTAACCGCACTTGGCTCTGGTAGAGGCATCGGTGTGGTTCGATCCATAAAGCCTGCTCAAATTGGTGAAAACTTTGAGGCCAAGCCAATCACGTCGATTTCCACCGATCAGGTGCACTCAAGACCGACTGGGGTTGGTGAGTTTGACCGAGTGCTTGGTGGCGGTATCGTGCCAGGGGCCGTTGTGTTGCTCTCTGGTGAACCAGGAGTTGGTAAGTCAACACTCCTGCTTGAAGTTGCCGCTAACAGCGCAAAATCTGGTCAGAAAGTTTTGTATGTCAGCGGAGAAGAGTCCACTGGCCAAATCAAGTTACGCGCTGATCGAACCGGAGCTCTGTCTGACAACTTGTATTTGGCCTCAGAAAACGATCTTGGGACTGTTCTTGGTCAGGTCGCACATCTGCAGCCAGATATACTGATTGTCGACTCGGTGCAAACAATTATTGCTGGCGAAATTGATGGTGCGGCAGGAATGCCATCCCAAGTGAGGGAAGTAGCAGCAAACCTGATTCGAGTTGCCAAGGAGACAAATCTTCCAATTATCTTGATAGGTCACGTCACCAAAGATGGATCAATTGCGGGACCTCGGGCGCTTGAGCATCTTGTGGATGTTGTCTGCCACTTCGAGGGAGACAGGCAAACTAGTCTTCGATTTGTTAGATCGTTTAAGAACCGTTTCGGACCAACTGACGAAGTTGGCTGTTTTGAGATGACCGGAGACGGAATTTTGGAAGTTCCTGATCCAAGTGGCCTTTTCTTATCCAGGAATGAAACTCAAGTTTCAGGTACCTGCGTCACTGTGACTTTGGAGGGTAAAAGAGCTTTGATTGCTGAAGTTCAAGCTCTCGTTGTAAAAAGCTCAACCGCGCAACCCAGAAGAGTCACAAACGGTGTCGATGGCTCCAGGGTAGCGATGTTACTTGCCGTCCTGGAGAAAAGAGCCGGCCTCAGACTTTCGGAGTTGGACGTTTATGTCTCCACTGTGGGAGGCGTCAAAATTTCGGAACCGGCAGCTGATTTGGCAATTGCGCTAGCGATAGCATCGGCCATCAAGGACAAACCGATCTCACATGACGTAGTGGCATTTGGTGAAATCAGTCTTGCTGGAGAGATCAGGAAGGTGAATCAAGCACCCGTTAGAGCCAATGAGGCAAAGCGTCTTGGGTTCACTAGGGTAATTGATTCAGGATTCAGCCAGCTCACTAAAGCTTTGGCTGCGGGACTAGCGAATTAATCGAGAACGAACTGAACTTCGTTGGCGGATAGTTCTCCGTTAACTTCCGCGAATAAGCGGTAGCTTGAACCTTTAGTTGTCACTGGATCTTGTCCCACGCCACAACCTTCCTGAGTTGAAAAGACTTTCTCCCAAGCTGAAGGTGTTCCGGTAACGGTTGCTCCAGCTTTTAGGAGGATTTTCTCGTCTTTTAGGTCAGTGCGATCGCAGTGCATTGATGTCCAGATTTGCTCTTCACCGCTCTTGATTTTGAAATACTGAACCTTTGGACCGGCGTTGAAAGTGCAGTCAACGGAATTTTTGTTGGTCAAGGTAAACCACATGTGAGGCAATTCCGTCGCGGCAAATTTCGTAACAACGTTCCCGGCACTGTCTCCTACTTGAGCAGATACGGTAACGGTTCCCGGTGGGCAGGCCTGACCGGAACTAGGGCCGGCAAGCCATGATCCAACTGAACTCACCCCAAGCCAAACAAGGCCAACAAGTAGGGCAAAGATAATCAAAACTGCTATGCGACGTCTTCGATACATCGCTGCGGATCCTGAATTAGGCATATTCCTAATTTACTGGCAGGTTTTTCCAAGCTTAGAAGCCATTGAGCGTGTTGCGAAAGATTCCTTAGTTTTCAACCAAGAACCAGTGATTACACGGACTGAGGAACTGCCCCACGCAACTTGCTTTCAAACACAAACTCACCATTGTCAAAATCGACTTTGATGTGGCTTGAGTTCTTCAGCTCACCTTGCAGAATCTGCTCGCTAATCTTGTCTTCGATTTCTCGCTGAACTGCTCGCCTTAGAGGTCTGGCTCCAAGAGCTGGCTCGTAGCCGATCTCCATTAGGCGCTCTTTAGCTCTTGAAGTTAACTCAAGAGTGAGGTCGCGCTCTTCTAGGCGAACACCGAGACGAGTGATGAATAGTTCAACAATCTGCAACAGCTCAGACTGAGATAGCTGCGGGAAGACAATTGTTTCATCTACTCGGTTTAGGAACTCTGGTCTAAAGCTGCGCTTTAGCTCTTCGTTAACCTTTGCTTTCATCAGCTGATAGTCATTCTCGCTGGATCCTTCAAGACTGAAGCCCATAGCTCCTCGAGAGATGTCTCTGGCACCAAGGTTGGTGGTCATGATGATCACGGTGTTCTTGAAGTCGATTACTCGACCTTGGCCATCAGTTAGGCGACCTTCTTCAAGAATCTGTAGCAGTGAGTTGAAGATGTCTGGGTGAGCTTTTTCAATCTCGTCAAACAACACAACAGAGAATGGCTTACGACGAACCTTCTCGGTTAGCTGGCCACCTTCTTCAAAGCCGACAAATCCTGGAGGAGCACCAAATAGACGAGACACTGTGTGCTTCTCGCCATACTCAGACATGTCTAGGGAGATAAGTGCATTCTCGTCATCGAAGAGGAACTCAGCCAAAGCTTTAGCTAATTCTGTCTTTCCAACTCCTGTTGGGCCTGCAAAAATAAATGAACCGGAGGGACGCTTTGGATCTTTCAATCCAGCACGCTGACGTCTGATGGTCTTTGACAAAGCAGCAATAGCTTCCTGCTGACCTATTACACGCTTGTGTAGTTCATCTTCCATGAAGATCAGCTTCGAGCTTTCTTCCTCGGTGAGTTTGAATACTGGAATTCCGGTTGCCTGCGCAAGAACTTCTGCAATCAAACCTTCGTCCACTACCCCCTGGGCTGCAACGTTTCCTTTGCGGAATTGCTTCTCGAGCTGAACTCGTTCGGCGATTAGTTTCTTTTCTTCATCGCGCTTGGATGCGGCTAGCTCGAAGTCCTGGTTTTCAATTGCTTTTTCTTTTTCCACTCTCACACCAACAATTCGCTCTTCGATTTCTCGAAGTTCCGGAGGTGAAGAAAGAATAGAAAGTCTTAGCCTTGCACCTGCCTCGTCCAGCAAGTCAATTGCCTTGTCTGGAAGGAACCGGTCAGTTACGTAACGATCAGAAAGAGAGGCTGCGGCAACAATTGCACCGTCTGTAATTGAAACTTTGTGGTGGGCTTCGTATCGATCTCTTAGACCCTTCAAGATGTTGATGGTGTGTGGAAGAGTTGGTTCGTTAACCTGAACAGATTGGAATCTTCTAGCCAAAGCAGCGTCTTTTTCAAAGTGCTTGCGGTACTCATCCAAGGTTGTGGCACCGATGGTTTGTAGTTCACCGCGAGCTAGCATCGGCTTCAAGATGGAAGCGGCATCAATTGCGCCTTCTGCTGCTCCAGCGCCAACGAGGGTGTGGATCTCGTCGATGAAAGTAATGATGTCGCCGCGGGTACGAATTTCCTTGGTTACTTTTTTGAGGCGTTCCTCAAAGTCTCCACGGTATCGGCTTCCGGCTATAAGAGATCCAAGATCAAGTGTGTAAAGCTGTTTGTCCTTAAGAGTTTCTGGAACATTACCCTGAATGATTGCCTGAGCTAAACCTTCAACGACAGCAGTTTTTCCAACTCCAGGTTCACCGATTAGAACTGGATTGTTTTTTGATCTACGCGACAAGATCTGCATAACTCTTTCAATCTCGCGCTCTCTTCCGATTACGGGATCTAACTTGCCAGCAGCTGCTGCTTGGGTTAGGTTCTTGCCGTACTGGTCAAGAATCTGAGAACCCTTTTGTGGGGCAACTTGCTCGCCACCAACTTGAACGGTTTCTTTGCCTTGGAAGCCAGACAGTAGTTGAATTACTTGCTGACGAACTCGATTGGTGTCTGCTCCTAGGCGAGTGAGTACTTGAGCCGCAACACCTTCTCCTTCACGGATTAATCCAAGAAGTAAGTGCTCGGTGCCGATGTAAGAGTGTCCCAGCTGAAGAGCTTCTCTCAAGGAGAGCTCCAGAACTTTTTTGGCCCTTGGGGTGAATGGGATGTGTCCTGATGGAGCCTGTTGTCCTTGGCCAATAATTTCTTGAACCTGGTCGCGAACGGCGTCCAAGTTAATTCCTAGAGACTCGAGAGCCTTGGCCGCAACACCTTCGCCTTCGTGAATCAATCCAAGAAGTATGTGTTCGGTTCCGATGTAGTTGTGATTGAGTAGCTTGGCTTCTTCCTGAGCCAAAACAACGACGCGTCTAGCTTTATCGGTGAACTTCTCAAACATTTACTGCTCCTCAAAACGGCGCTAAATCGGCCTAGATAAAGATGTTAACCAGCTTGATAGGCCCTTTGGGGGCTTGTTCGCCCTAGGCGTTAGGCGGATTTTTGCGCTTAGCGCGCTCTTCGGCTTCTATTTCGGCGTAAACCTTGCGCTCCGTTGAATCAGCCCTAAAAATGGCGCGCATGACTATGTAGAAAATGATTCCCATCAGAATTGGTGGCACGGTGGACAGTGCAAAATCCGCGACCCATTCCCAAGAGGTTAGCTCTGGAGTGTCAACGTTTTCCATAACTATTTCACCAGCGGGAACAAAATTGTCTCTCGAATTCCCAATCCTGTAAGGCTCATTAGCAGTCGATCGATTCCCATACCCATTCCACCAGATGGTGGCATTCCAAATTCCAGAGCTGTCAAGAACTCTTCGTCTAACTTCATCGCTTCTGGATCTCCCGATTTGGCCAAAGCCATCTGTGCCACAAATCGCTCGCGCTGTATGACTGGGTCAACAAGCTCCGAGTAACCGGTTGCTTGCTCATAGCCGCGAATATACAAATCCCATTTCTCCACTACCCCAGCCTTGTCCCGGTGATTTCTAGTCAAGGGTGAGGTGTCGATTGGGAAGTCCATAACAAATGTTGGTTTTGTGAGCCCTGGCTTTACAAAGTGCTCCCAAAGCTCTTCAACATACTTACCGTGAAGTGGGTGATCGATTTCTATTGACGCTTTATCAGCAAGCTTTTTGAGATCAGCCATAGAGGTTTCTGCGGTTATCTCAACACCGGCAGCTTTGGAAAGCGAATCAAACATTGATATGCGATCCCATGATCCCGAAAGATCGTTTACTTCGCCATCTTCAAGAGTTACTACCTGTGTTCCAAATACATCTTGAGCGGCATTTTGAATGAGTCGTTGGGTGATATCAGCCATCGAGTTATAGTCGCCATAGGCCTCATACGCTTCGAGCATTGCAAACTCTGGTGAGTGAGTAGAGTCTGCACCTTCGTTTCTAAAGTTTCGGTTGATTTCATAAACTCTTTCAAGGCCCCCAACTACCGCACGCTTGAGATATAGCTCAGGCGCAATGCGAAGAAACAGTTCAACATCAAAGGCATTCATGTGAGTTTTGAATGGTCTAGCTGATGCTCCGCCGTGCATAACTTGCAGCATCGGGGTCTCTACTTCTAGGTAACTTTCTTCTAAGAAAGTCTTTCGAAGAGATTGCATAACCTGGGATCTGATTTTGACAACTTCCCTAGCGCGGTCACGAACAATCAAATCGATATACCTATGGCGAACTCTAAATTCCTCAGAAAGCTCGTTGTGCATATTTGGTAGTGGTCTTATGGTCTTGGCAGCCATCTTCCAGTTGTCCACCAAAATACTTAGCTCGCCTCGCTTGGAGGTAATAACTTCACCTTCGACAAATAGGTGATCTCCCAAGTCAACTAATTCCTTATAGCTCTCGAGAGCTTCTTCCCCGACTTTGTCTAGGCTGACCATTGCCTGGATTCTGTCACCGTCGCCGGACTGCAAAGTGGCAAAGCAAAGCTTTCCGGTGTTTCTTGCAAAAACAACACGGCCAGCAACAGCAACTTTCTTGCCAGTTGCAACATCGATTTCTAGATCTGGAAAGTCTTTTCGAACTTGCGAGATTGTGTGAGTAGTTGGAACAGAAACTGGATAAGCGTCGTTTAGCTCTTGAAGCTTTTCGCGCTTTTGCATGCGAATAGCAATCTGCTCGGGGAGGTCTTCTGCCTCGTTCTCGAGTTGATCGCTCATCATGCTCCTATAGGGTTACTAACCCATTGTCGATTAATCGAACGCCGCCAACTTCGGCGGCAACAATCATCAGTGCCTGGCCTGTGAATCCATCTGATACTGGTTCGAATGTTTCTGGATTCACAAAGGCTAGATATTCAAGTTTAGCCTCCGGAGTCTCGCTAAACACGGAGCTGGCGAGGCGATGAGCGACTGCTGCGCCTGGTTTGTCAGTTGAGCCAACCAACTCGATGGCCTTTGAGAGCGCAAGCGCCTGAGTCAGCTCGTGAGCACTCAGTCTTTCGTTACGACTTGAAAGAGCTAGTCCGCTTCGCTCTCTAACAGTTGGCGCTTCAATGATTTCAATCGGTTCTCTGATTCCAGACCCAATTTGTTCGACAAGCATCTGCCTGACAAGAAATAGCTGTTGAGCATCTTTGGCGCCAAATACTGCAACATGTGGTTGTACTAAGTCAAAAAGTCTTGATACGACTGTAAGCATTCCATCGAAATGGCCCTGTCGGGACTTGCCTTCAAACAAGGTGCCAATTTGTCCAGCTGACTGAGTGAGCGCTACTTTCTGGTTTGGGTAGATTTCATCAACTGTAGGCATAAACAGTAGATTCGTCCCAGATGACTCAAGGGCCTTGATATCTTCTGTTTCGTGATTTGGATAATTCTCCAGATCCTTGGCTGAATCAAATTGCAACGGGTTGACAAATATTGAGGCAACCACAAAATCGGAATGAAGCTTGGCAATTTCGACTAGCGAAAGGTGGCCTAGATGGATAGCTCCCATGGTTGGAACAAATGATATTTTCTTCCCTGAATTTCTAGCTTCGGCTAGCTCAAGTTTTAGGTCAGCAACTGTTCGAGCAATTTTCATCTAAGCATCACCCAGTAAATCCTCGGGGTCTGGTGCCCGATGACCTTTGGATAGTGCTTGATCAACTGCACTTTGAATCACAGGTGCAAGTACTAAAGAGGGGTTCTCTACTCCAGCTTGCTCTAAAAGCCCGACTGACTGATTGACAATCAACGCGGAGAAATTGCCCGCAACTTCGATAGCCTCTGCGTAATTAGCTCGTTGGGCTTTCTCGATAACTATGGGTTCAGCACCCATTTCAATGACGAGTGCTTGCGCGATGGGAAGAGCGACCGCCGGGGCATTAACGGCAAAGTAGCTTTCCTTCATTCTTCTAAGATCCAGACTTGTTCCGGTGAAGTGCATAGCCGGGTGAATTGCAATTCCAATCGCTCCATTGGAAACCGCCGCCGCCAAGACGTCATAGTCATACTCCGGGGCAAGGTGAACTACCAATTGGCCCTGACGCCAATATTTTGCCGCGGCAAGTTCTTCGACCAAAGTTTCAATTTCATTTGGCTTTACGGCCAATAAAACTAGATCCGACGTTGCCAAGTTTTCCGAGTCAGTGACTTTCTTGGCAGTTGGAAACTTGATTTCAAGTTCTTCCTGCAATTTAGGTTCGTAGCTAGATAGACCCAAAACCAAATGTCCGGCTTCCTGCAGTGCCTGCGCGATTGCAATTCCGGTGACGGTTGAGCCAATCACGCCAATGGAAAGTCTTCCCTGTTTCATGTGCTGACCGCCTGATCTGTCGGATCGGAGTCATCGGGTAATCGGCAAATGTGTTCGGCG
>CAXNHQ010000003.1:0-17823 GCA_964202285.1 Rhodoluna sp.
GTGGATGGTCTTCCGATGCCGTCTTCTTCAAGGGCCTTGACCAAGCTGGCTTCGGTGTAACGGGCGGGAGGTAGCGTTTGATGATCTTTAGCGGTCACCTCAACAACTGAAAGAATCTGTCCGACCTCAAGAGCTGGAAGCTTGGATTCTTGCTCTTCTTCTTGTTCATTCTCACGCGAGGCGTCTCTGCCTTCTTCATAGGCAGCCATGTAACCCTTGAAGATAACAACAGTTCCAGAGGCACTGAACTCTGCTGATTTTCCACCAGCTAGCGGTGAAACGGAAATCTTCGCTGTAGTGGTTGAAACCTTGGCATCAGACATCTGTGATGCCATGGTTCTTTTCCAAATCAATTCATATAGATCTTTGGATCTGGTGGACATGGTCATCGGTAAATCACTCGGGTGTAAGAAGGTTTCTCCAGCAGGTCTGATTGCTTCGTGTGCTTCCTGAGCGTTCTTGTTTTTTCCCGTGTAAATTCGTGGAGAGTCAGGAACTGAATCTTTTCCAAACATCTCAATCGCAAGAGCTCTCGCTGCTTGAATAGCCTGGCTTGAAAGCACCGGAGAGTCGGTTCGCATATATGTAATGTGACCTTCTTGATACAAACTTTGTGCCGTATCCATAGTTTGCTTGGCCGACATTCGAAGTTTTCTAGATGCTTCCTGCTGCAAGGTTGATGTTGTAAACGGAGCCGCAGGCTTTCTAGTTGATGGCTTTGATTCAACCGATTCGACAACTATCTTTATTTCTTTTGACCTCATCGCCTCCGCTAGATCTTCGGCCGCTTTCTGATCAAGCAGTAACACTCCGTCTTTAATTTCACCGTTGTCATTGAAAGCGTCTCCGGTTGCAATTTTTTGTCCGTCAATCAAAGTTAGCTTCGCTTCGAAATCCTGTTCCTTGTTTTTGTCGGTGGTGAACAGGGCCTTCACGTCGTGATAGCTTGCAGAAACAAAAGCCATTCGTTCACGTTCTCGTTCAACTACCAGCCTCATCGCTGGAGACTGGACTCGGCCGGCACTTAGGCCTCGGTTGATTTTGCGCCAGAGCACAGGCGAAACTTCATAGCCGTATAGGCGGTCAACGACTCTTCTGGTTTCCTGGGCCTGGACCAGGTTCTGGTCTACTTCCCTAGTGTTGAGCAAAGCGTCTTGAATGGCTTGCTTAGTGATTTCGTGAAAAACCATTCGGCTAACTGGGACCTTGGGTTTGAGCACTTGAAGTAGGTGCCAAGCGATGGCTTCACCCTCGCGGTCTTCATCAGTTGCCAGATACAGCTCGTCGGCCTCGGCTAGAGCTTTTTTGAGCTCGGTGACCGTTTTGGACTTACCGGCAGAAATCGCGTAATAGGGTTCGAAGTCATTTTCGATGTCAATTGAAAACTTGGAAAGTGAGCCCTTTTTCTTCTTTTCTTCTGGGGGTAAGTTCTTTGGGTCAATTAAGTCTCGGATGTGGCCAATTGAGGCCATGACTGTGTAGTCATCGCCTAGGTACTTGGCAATCGTCTTGGCCTTAGCTGGCGACTCGACGATTACTAACTTGTTACCTTTTGGCATTGAACTCCTCTATAGTTAGCCTGTTCCCGATCTAGCTCGTGCAGTAAGCACAAACCCGAAAGTTTCCACGCTGGTCTCAATAAAGACCTCGAAACCGACAATACGACATCGTTCCAGAACTATCTGGCTATCGCTGGCAATATCTTTAGCCACAATACACGGATTCCCTGAAGAAACGCCTTTAAGTGCATCTGCAGCAGCCAGTGCAAATGATTCGGTTCTGGCCTGAATCCTAGTAAACGCCAGCATTTTCGTGCCAAATGCAGATGCGAAAGTGAATAAACCAAAAAATTGAATATCAGTACCGAAAGCGAAAGAATTGCTCCTACACCAAGGTCATTTGCTAAATCCGAAGCAGATCAATGAAACCGCGCCGTCACCACTATGGACTGCGATCTTGTCCGACGTTTAAGCCTGCGGACTCGCCGGTAAGCCGTAGTTCTCCCGGAAGGTTGCGTGCTCATACTCCTTGCGGTATCGACCGCGATTCTGGAGCTCGGAAATTACGTCCCTAAAACGTTCGACTCCAAATGGCTGGACATGAGCGTTTACGTTAAACCCGTCACCGACATTGGTATCTGCCCAGTCCTCGATTGTGTCGGCAATCTGCTCGGGGGTTCCAAAAATGGTGCGCTGTCCTCGAGTGAGATTGTGGTGGACCAGTTGCTTGACGGTAAAGCCATTGGCTTGCGAGACACCACCGATGTCATTGCGGCGGTATTGGATTACCTCGTCATCGGTAGGAATCTTCTCGAATAGCTCTACAGGAAGAGGCTTTTGTGGGTCAAGCTCCTCAACCGGAATTCCCACCTGCCCAGCAAGTTGGTTAAGTAAAAAGTTGAGGTCCATTAGCTCGTCAATGTCTGACTTGAGCTTTCGTGCCTCGGTCTCGCTCTCGGCGACAACGGCGTAAAGCCCAGGTAACACAATTAGGTGATCTGGGTTACGACCGTAACTCTCCGCATATTTTTTGACCTCAGCGTACAACGCTCGGTCCATGTCAATGTTGGGCTGGGAGGTGAACATAGCGTCGGCGTACTTGGAGCCGAACTTACGGCTATGTGGAGAAACACCAGCTTGGAAGAGCAGGGGGCGTTCGCCCTGGTAGCGACCCGTCAGCTGTAGCACCCCCTCGGAACGGAAGTGCTTTCCGCGGAAATCTATTGGGTGGGTGAGCGCCGGATCAATATAGACGTCGTTGTCCTTGTCAGCGGTGATTGCGCTCTTTGGTAACGAGTCCCACAACCCAGTAACAATCTCGACGAACTCGGCGGCTTTCTCATACCGCTCGTCTCGATCCAGCTTTACCCCAGCAGGCTTTCCTAGAGCTTCTAGAGTCTGATCCTCTTGGCTGGTTACGATGTTCCATCCTGCTCGACCCTTGCTCACGTGATGCAGGCTCGCAATTGAGCGCGCCACAAAATACGGGTGCCCGTGAAGTGATGCAGCTGTAGAGATAAGTCCGAGATGCTTGGTGTGCATTGCAATCGCTGCCAAGGTAACGTCAGGGTCCAGGCCACGTCGTGGCTTGCGAAGAAAACTCTTGCTAAGAACCGCAGGAGTATCGGGAAGAAAGATTGCGTCGAACTTTGCATCTTCGGCTAGCTTGGCGTACTTAATCTGATGGTCGATGTCATCGACGAGTATTGTCGGGTCCTCAAATGTCTTCCAGCCCGCGTCGTGCCTACCCGAAGTATGAAAGATTAAGTTCAGACGAATCTGCTTTTTCAAAACTGCAAAGCCTCCTGGACGGCGAATGATCAAGCCAAGTCGGGTGTGCGACCAGCCTACTGTAATCTCTGCCTGCCGCCCCGGATGACCCCTCTAGATTGTGCGGTCGTCTTGGCTTTTTAGTTAACCTGGTCCTGCTCTGGCTCGTGCAGTTAGCACAAACCCGAAAGTTTCCACGCTGGTCTCAATAAAGACCTCGAAACCGACAATTTGACATCGTTCCAGAGCTATCTGGCTATCGTTGGCGATGTCTTTAGCCACAACACATGGATTCCCTGAAGAAACTCCCCTAAGTGCATCCGCAGCAGCTAATGCAATTGATTCCGTTGTTGCCTGCATCCGAGTAGACGCAAGCATTTGCGTGCCAAAAATAGAGGCGATAGAAAACAAACCAAAAATTAGTATCAGTACCGAAAGAGCAAGAATGGTTCCTGCGCCACGGTCCTTAGCTATTGACCCTGGGCTCTGGCGCACTGGGTCTCTAACAGATCAAAAACGTCAATATCAATTCCAGTTATCACCGCATCAAGACTAAGGCTGACACAAACCGTGTTCTCAATCTCAGATAATTCAAACTTGACTCGCTCACCGGCTTGAGCAATGAGGTCATCAACTGTTGACATACTCTCCCCACGTGCAATTGCTTTGGCAACACTTGAGGCAGCCACAATCAACTGAAGCTTTTGAAGCTGCAGGCTCATAGCCCCAATTGCCAAAGCAATAACCAAAGTAATGGCGGGCAGCGTCAACACCAGTTCTGCCGTGACGCTACCCCTGGAAGAACTAGTTCGCGCCAAAGCTTAGGGCGGAGCGAACCAGGTCAAACAAAATGGCCTTTACTTCATCACTTCGCATAATCACCACCAGTAGCCCTGCAAAACCAACTGCAGCCATAGTGGCTATTGCATACTCCGCGGTCGCGGCCCCTTGATCACTTTTCCAGTTCATTTCTTCCTTTCCTTTGGTTATGAGCTAAATAGACCAATTCCAACTGGCACCACCGCCAACAGCACGAATGCCGGTAAAGCTGCCAGGCCCAAGGGAATCATTAGTTTTATCTGCAGCCTGGAAATCACTGCTCTATGGTTATTCCACATCCGGTATCGAAGCGAATCAGCCCGTGCCGCTAACAGCCCAGTAAGTGCTATTCCGGATTGCTCAGATGCTTTCACCGCTTCCCAGAAGATTAGCCATTGCTCAGAAGGAACCTCTTCCAAAAGTGTCTGCGCGAATCTACTGTTTGCCATAGCAGCGGCACTTTTTGGATTCAGTCCCGCCGAAAGCGCAATGGAGATCGCGTCCAGAAATGCACCTGGATCGAGTTCGCGAGGTTTTGCTGCCTCCAGCATCCGAAGCGAACTGATTCTGGCAATAATCAAAAGAATGAGCCCAATGCCAACAGACACTGCTCCTAGCGCTGTGCTAAATGAGGCAGCCAATGCTGAAAGTCCTAGGAGCTCGGAGAACAAAACTGCAAGAAGAGGCAAAACCAATATTAAGTTTGCCGTTGCCTTGGGGGACGCGAAAGCTATTTTCAATTCCGCAAGCTGCCTATTTTGCTGAGCAAAAACCGACGCTAGTCGATCAAGTCCCTTTGCAAGTGCACCGCCAGAATCGGTTGCTACCATCCAAATGAAATCAAACTGTTGCTGTTGAAATCTCGAAAGATTTGCTACTTGGAATTGCTCTCTCGCGTTCCTAGCTGTTGTTCCAGCTCTTAGTAGGGCAGTAAGTTCCATAACAGCAAGCTCTGCGCTCATGCTAGCGCCAGCTTCTTTTCGGGTTGCTGCTCAAAAACTTCCAGCTGGCCGTCCTGGATTCTAAACTTTCCTATTCCTGCAACGCTGCGAACTCCATTCACGCAATCCAGGGCAATTACCCAATCAAAAGCTGAAACTACCATTTGCATAAATGCGTTGTCGGAAACGCCAAAGTTGGCATTTATTGTTGCCAAGCGCTGCGGCACCTGAGCTAAAGAGTTTGCGTGAATTGTGGTTGCACCACGATGACCGGTGTTTAGAGCTTGAAGCATGGAGATCAGTTCGGACCCACGAACTTCTCCGACCACCAGGCGATCTGGCCTCATGCGAAGTGACTCTCGCACTAGCTGATCTAAGCTAATCTCCCCCTGGCCTTCAATATTTTTGGTTCGCGTTTGCAGGCAAATGATGTTTTCGGTTTTCAGTTCGGTAACGTCTTCCACGGCAATCACCCGTTGGTTAGTTTTTGACAGCATGGCCTTAAGCAACGTTGTCTTGCCAGAGCCAGTAGCCCCGGCAATTAGGAAGCTATCTCCCGATTCGACAATTTGCAGAATTTGATTGCGCTGTGATCTGGTAACAAATGGTTCTTGAAGGAGTTGATCTAAGTTTTTGCCTTTGGAGTTGTGTAATCGGATTGATATTTGAGTTTGCTCACTGCAGCCAGATTTCAAGGCCGCGTGAACTCTTAATCCCCCTGGCAGTGATACATCTGCAAACGGATTAGCGTGGTCAAGTCTTCTGCCCCCAAGTTCAATGAGCTCTCGCGCAAGTAGCTGCAGTTCCGGCTCTGTCAGGAGGTGATCTTGTTGGTTGCTTAGCCCTTCGCCAAAGTCAATCTGGCAAGTAGCTGAGCTAAGCAGAATGTCCGTAACCCTCTGGTTATCAATTAGCTCAAGAAGCCATTCGGGGATCTGGGTCTGCATCTAACCAAGAATCCGCCATGGCGCATTGAATTGGTGCTCGAGCAGGGAAATTGTGGATAAATAGGGGGCGGCAGGTTTTGGGGAAAACCTGCCGCCTGGTGATAGCGATTGGGGGAATCTAACTATCACAAGTCGGTAATGAATTACCGACGGATACATTCTAAGCACGAAATATGCCAAGCAATCGCTTTTGTGTCATTATTGCGATAGAAGCGAGAAAGAGGATTTTCATGCCTGAAGGCTCGGACATCGAAAACTTACAGCACGAGTCGCGCTCTTTTCCACCAAGCTCTAGCTTTGCCGCCACCGCCGTTGCCAATCAAGACACATATACTCAGGCAGCCACCGACCGCCTTCGATTTTGGGCGGATCGGGCTAGGGAGCTTTACTGGCATAAACCCTTCACTAAGACCCTAGATTTTTCTAACCCACCTTTTGCCAAGTGGTTTGAAGACGGGGAGTTGAATGTTTGCTACAACGCCCTGGATGTTCATGTGCTTGCTGGCCGCGGCGACAAGGTTGCCATTTACTTTGAAGGCGAAAGTGGTGACAGTGCTACCTATACATATGCGCAGCTGCTGACCGAGGTAAAGAAGGCAGCTAATGCCTTTAGTTCACTTGGTGTCACCAAGGGAGATCGGGTTGCCATCTATATGCCGATGGTTCCGGAGGCGGTAATTGCCATGCTGGCAACGGTTCGATTGGGTGCCATCCACTCCGTTATATTCGGAGGATTCTCTGCTGAATCAATTAGAAGCCGAATCAACGACGCCGAAGCCAAGTTGATTGTTACTGCCGATGGCGGATATAGAAAAGGTAAAGTTTCCCCTTTGAAACCAGCCGTTGACGAGGCTTTGGCTGATAAGGCCTGTGACACGGTCGAGCACGTGGTTGTTCTAAAGCGCGGCGGTAATGAAGTCCAGTGGCAAGAAGGAAGAGATTACTGGTGGACCGATGTTGTTGGAAAAGCTTCGGAACAGCATGAAGCAGAAGGGTTTGAAGCTGAGAACCCGCTTTTTATCCTTTACACCTCAGGAACCACGGGAAAGCCAAAGGGTATTTTGCATACCTCGGGAGGATATCTAACCCAGGCTAGCTTCACCCATAAAGCGGTGTTCGATGTCCATCCAGAAACAGACATTTACTGGTGCACCGCGGACGTGGGCTGGATTACGGGACATTCATATGTTGTCTATGGTCCGCTAACAAATGGTGTTAGCCAGGTCATATATGAAGGTACCCCTGACACCCCAAACTGGGGCCGATGGTGGGAAATCATCGAAAAATACAAAGTCAGCATCTTCTATACCGCACCGACGGCCATTCGAACCTTTATGAAGCACGGCCGTGAAATTCCAGATGAATACAACCTTGGTTCACTCCGGGTGCTTGGGTCAGTTGGTGAGCCAATTAATCCAGAGGCTTGGATGTGGTACAAAGATGCCATCGGAAGAAACCACTGCCCGATCGTCGACACCTGGTGGCAGACCGAAACTGGGGCAATCATGATTTCGCCACTTCCAGGTGTAACCGCAACTAAACCAGGTTCTGCCCAAGTCCCGATTCCAGGTATCCGCGTAGAGATCGTAAATGAAGCCGGGCAGAGAATTAGCTCTGGCGGTGGCTACCTAACCGTTACCGAGCCATGGCCATCCATGCTTCGAGGAATCTGGAAAGACCCAGAGCGTTTCAAGCAAACTTACTGGTCGCAGTATCCAGGCAAATACTTTGCTGGTGATGGAGCCATGCTAGATAATGATGGCGATATCTGGATTCTTGGTCGAGTCGATGATGTGATGAATGTTTCCGGTCACAGGCTCTCAACTTCGGAAATTGAATCCGCGCTAGTTTCGCATCCGTTCGTGGCAGAAGCTGCGGTAGTTGGGGCCACCGATGAGACCACCGGTCAGGCGGTTGTGGCGTTTGTGATCTTGCGTGCTGATCAAGTTGATAAAGCCGGATCCGATTCTGAGGTCACAACCGTTTTGCGAGAACATGTTTCCAAGCAGATTGGGCCAATTGCCAAACCAAAGCAAATCATGGTGGTTGCCGAGCTTCCAAAAACTCGCTCAGGAAAGATTATGAGAAGGTTGCTACGCGACGTTGCCGAAGGAAGAGCTATTGGAGATGTAACTACTTTGGCAGATACTTCCGTGATGAGCGTTATCGACGGAAAGTTCCACAGCTAGGAATTAGCCAACTTCGACAATTAGTTCAATTTCAACCGGAGCGTCAAGCGGTAACACCGCAACCCCGACTGCGCTTCTGGCGTGAATCCCGGCATCTTGGAATACTTCACCTAAGAATTCGCTGGCGCCATTTACTACCCCAGGCTGTCCGGTGAAATCTGGAGCGGATGCAACAAACCCGACTACTTTTACTACACGCTTTACTTTGTCTAGATCGCCAATTGCCATTTTGATTGCCGCGAGCGCGTTTAGGGCGCAAATTGTGGCTAGCTCTTTAGCTCGCTCAGCGGTAACTTCGGAGCCAACTTTTCCAGACTGCACCAGGTTTCCTTCAACCATTGGAAGCTGGCCAGATGTAAACACCAGGTTCCCGGTTTGCACCGCAGGAATATATGCCGCTAGCGGCTTCGAGCTTGCTGGAAGGGTGTAGCCGAGCTCGGTAAGCCTTTGCTCAACGGTTGCCAATTAGGGCACCGGTCTTTTGAAATAGGCAACCAGTCCACCTTCTGGACCGGTGACTATTTGGACCAGTTCCCAGCCCTCGGAGCCCCAGTTATTTAGGATTTGGGTGGTGGTGTGGATTATTAGGGGGGTTGTTACGTACTCCCACTTTTGCATGGTCAGCTTCCTCTCAGGGTTAGCTAGTAATCTTAAGTCTAATGTCATGAAAGGTACGGCTATTGCCCTATGGGTTCCCTTATCGCAAGACTATTTGGCCTAAGCGCCATAGCAGGGCTTCTAACACTTGCTCTTCTGGCTCCAATTGCGGCAGTAGCTAGCTACGCAACTACCACAGGATTTGTGGCATTCAACAGCCTGGCCGAATACATCAAGCCGGTTAATGCCGCTCAGGCCTCCACTATCTACGGAAACCTGAATGGCGAACCGGTCGAGCTCGCGACCTTTTATCACGAGAACCGCGTCTCCGTTGACTATGACCAGATGAGCAAAAACATGATTAACGCTGTTGTTGCTACTGAAGATCCGAGATTTTTCAAGCACGTTGGTGTTGACATACTCTCACTGATTAGGGCAACCCTGGGAGCTGCCTCAAGTGGCCTTTCGGGTCCAGGTGGATCAACAATCACGATGCAATACATTAAGAACTCGCTAATTGAAGCTGCAAACATTGCTGGGGACCAGGAAGCTCTGGAAGCCGCGACCGTAACCACCATCGATCGAAAAGTTCGAGAGATTAGATTCGCGATGGCTCTTGAAACAGTTTCCTCCAAAGAAGACATTCTTGCCGGTTACTTGAACCTGTCCTTTTTTGGTAATCAACTAAATGGAATTGAGTCAGCCTCTAATTACTACTTTGGCGTCAAGGCTAAAGACTTAACGGTGCCTCAGGCAGCTCTTTTGACAGCCATGCTTCGAGCACCAAACGCCTACAAACCAGACGAAGAAGCAAACCTACCCGATGCTAAAATTCGCCGCGATTACGTTATCAACAACATGCGTGACGAGGGTTACATCACGGCAGCGGAAGCTGAGGTTTACAAAAAAGAGCCAATTAAACCAAAGATCACTCCTACTGCTGCTGGCTGTGAAGCCAATCAGCCAACTGCTTACTTCTGTGACTATGTAGTTTGGACTATCAGAAATTCCCCTGAGTTTGGTGAAACCCGTGAAGACCGCGAGATGCTGCTTCGACGTGGTGGACTCGAGATTTACTCCTCGATGGATGTGGCTTTGCAAAACACCACCGATTCGGTTGTGAAAACTGAAATGCCGATGGATAACCGTTGGGCCCTTGGCGCTGCCTCTATATCAGTTGAAGTTGGAACCGGTCGAGTCCTGGCAATGAGCCAGAACAGGGTTTTCGACCAAACCGAAGATGAAAATCCTCTAACTACTAGCGTGAACTACTCAACCGACAAAGACTATGGAGGATCTTCCGGGTTCCAGACTGGATCAACCTACAAGATATTTGTGTTGGCAGAGTGGCTTTCAAAGGGTTTCTTGCTTGGAGACCGAGTAGATGCGCGCAAACGAGTGTGGGAGGCCTCGGAGTTTAGAGCTCGCTGCGGTGGCCTAAGTGGCCCGTGGGATCCAAGAAACTCGAACAACGCTTCCTTCGTCAATGAAACCGCTCTTCGCGCCACAACATTATCCATAAACACTGCCTTCGTGAACATGGCAGCTCAGCTGGATTTGTGCGACATCAGAGACATGGCCATGAGACTTGGAGTGAAGAGGGCCGATGGTAATGAGCTGTCGTTTGTTCAGTCCTCCATTCTGGGTGTCAACGAACTATCTCCCCTATCGCTGGCCGGTGCGATGGCCGGATTTGCCAACGACGGCGTTTACTGCACGCCAATAGCCATCGACCGAGTCGTAGTTCGATTAACAGGCGAAGAGATGGTAATTCCCAAAACTGAATGTTCTCGAGCAATGACCAGTGAGGTTGCTGCGGCTGCCACTTATGCGTTCCAGCAGGTTATTTCTGGCGGAACCGGTACTAGATCTAGAACTGGCGATGGTGTTCCGATTGCAGGAAAGACAGGAACCTCAGATAATACACGACAAACTTGGATGACAGGATTCTCGTCTAGAGTTGCAACCGCCGTATGGGTAGGTAACGTAGTTGGAACGCAACCGGTCGACTATACCTCAGTAAATGGCTTGTTTGGTGGTGCTGTTAGGCACGAAATTTGGAGAGGTGTTATGCAGCAAGCCAATGCGATCTATGGAGGCGAAAGGTTCCCATCACCTTCACCGGTTTATCTTGGAGCCTCTACGGTCACGATGCCTGAAATTAATGCATTACTCCCAGATGTCGCTGAAACGATTGTAAAGACTGCTGGATTAACGGTTGAAATTGCTGAATCCCCTGTTGCTTCGGCAAACCCCGTTGGAAGCATTGCTTATGCGAACTATGATGCCGGGGCAACAGTGGATCGTGGTTCTTTAGTCACGTTGTATATAAGCAAAGGTGGAATGAAGGCCGTTCCCAACGTGGCTGGCAAAACTGTTGCGGAAGCCACAAGTATTTTGAATAGTGCTGGATTTACCACCGTCAGCCCTGGAGTACCTGGGCAAGAAGAAACCTCAAGGACTGTCCCAGTGGGCAATGTAGTTAGGTCCACACCCGCTGCAGGTAAGTTTGCTGCAGTGGATGGGGCGATTCTTCTAGTCATCAGCAAGGGCCCCTAAAAACTGGCTACTAGCTGGCCACTAGTCCTTCTTGCCGCACTAGCAGTGTTGGCAATCTGGGGCATATTTATTGAACGAGCCCTATACGTTGTTCGTAAAGAATCCCTTAGGGTTTTGCCCTTGGGTTCAAATCCAATAACGGTTTTACAGGTTGGGGACATTCACATGGCCCCCTGGCAAAAATCCAAACAGAAATTCATCCAATCGCTGGCTAAGTATCCAATTGATCTGGTTGTAAACACCGGGGATAACTTGGGTCACCCGAAGGCTATCGCTTCGTTATTGCAGGCACTTGGGCCTTTAATGTCCAAGAAAGGGGTGTTTGTTAATGGCTCCAATGACTACTTTGGTCCAGTGATGAAAAACCCATTTGGTTACATTTTCCATACCTCAGAGGCCCCTAATTCCGCCCCGTTAGACACAGCGCAGATGACGGACGCTTTCGAACAAGCCGGCTGGGTGAACCTAAACAACCAGAGCTCTGAGCTAGTAGTGGCTGGTAACAAGATCAGATTCATTGGACTAGATGATTACCACATTGGTTATAGCGATAGCTCCATGCTTTCAGCAAGTTCTGATTTCACAATCGCTCTGACTCATGCGCCATACCTTGAAGCAGTGGAATCGCTTACCAAACTGGGAGCGGAACTGATATTTGCAGGTCACACTCACGGGGGTCAGGTCCGAATTCCGTTTGTGGGTGCGCTTACCACCAACAGCAATCTCCCAAACAAATACGCCCGCGGATTATCTGGCTGGAGTTTTGAAGATAAGAGCTCAATTCTTAGTGTGGTTGCAGGTTTGGGTAATTCAATTTTTGCACCGGTGAGGTTTGCTTGTTTTCCTGAGGTAAGGCTTATTACGTTGCTAGAGCGAGACTAATCGCTGTG
The DNA here is from genome assembly GCA_964202285.1 of Rhodoluna sp. GTDB lineage: Bacteria > Actinomycetota > Actinomycetes > Actinomycetales > Microbacteriaceae > Rhodoluna. The sequence goes on from CAXNHQ010000003.1 coordinate 12,212, forward strand.
AGCCCAGGCTTTAGGGCCTAGTGCGATGTAATCGCCATTACTGTTTTCACATCTGGCAGATTGGTCTTCTACAAAGCATAAGAAGCCAAAATCAGTAACACTCTCACCGCTGGCTAGCACTGGTGCATCCGATGGATCAGAGTAAAGGCTACTGACGCATGTGAATCCCGCGGTCGACTCGCCTGCAACAGGTTTCCCCAACAGCCTGAGTTGACTTCCGTAAGAATCTGAGCAGTCATCTGGAATTGGAACCGGTTCGTATAAGGCATCCGTTTCTGCATGTTCGCAAATAGCAACATTCTGCGCCTCGCTCAGGGTGCACCAGGTAGGGCCATCGCCTGCTCGAAATATTAGATCGCCGTAGCTAGTCATGAACTTACTTGGTTCAACAATTACTAAATCAACCGGTGCCTCTGTTGGCGCCGTACTTGCCTCACCTGTTGGAGTGGAATCGGGAGACGGTGTTGGGTTAGCTGTTGGTTCCTGCTCCGCTGAGCATCCAGTCAAGCTAAGGCTAACTAGCACAATTGCTGTAATAAGCGCTTTACTACCCATACCTAAATGGTAGTTCCGCTACGAGCCTAAAGCCGATGTTCCACGCCGAGAGTTTTTCTCGAGCCTGCCTAAAATTCTCCGGCTACTAATTCAGCAATCTCGTAAGTGTTTAGGGCAGCTCCTTTTCGCAGGTTATCGCCCACTACGAACATGTCGATGCTGTTTTCAAAATCCAATGGTTGCCTTACCCGACCAACAAATGTTGGATCTTGCCCGGCCACAAAGTTCGGGGTTGGGTAAATGCCATTTTCTGGGTCATCCATCAGTACCACGCTTGGCTGCTTTTCTAGTTCTTGCCAGACCTCGGCAACCGTAAGGGGGTTTGCAAAGGTTGCGTGAACAGCCAGGCTGTGAGAGACCTGAACCGGAACCCGAACACAGCTAGCTGCCACCTTCAGGTCCTTGATGCCAAGAATCTTTCTGGATTCGTCCCTTACTTTCATCTCTTCAGAAGAATGACCTCCGGGCTTTAGTGATCCCGCCATTGGAATGACATTCAATGCAATTGGCACCGGCCATAGTGAATCCGATTGTTCAATTCCAGCAGACTTCAAAATCTTGGCAACATCGTTTCCCCTGGTGCCAGAAAGCGGGTCAGTTGCAACGGCGGCGATTTCTTTCTGCAACTGACTTATTCCAAGAGCACCCGCTCCAGAAACCGACTGGTAACTTGCAACTACTAGCTCGGTAAGCTGCCACTTTTTATGCAGGGCACCGATGGCAGCCATCATGGTCAAGGTGGTGCAATTGGGATTAGAAATGATTCCAATTGGTCTGATTTTTGCTTGCTCAGGATTTACTTCAGGAACTACAAGAGGAACCTGATCGTTCATTCGAAAAGCGGCCGAGTTATCTACAACTACCGCTCCGCGTTCAACAGCAATTGGGGCCCAAACTTCTGCAACTTCATCTGGAACATCAAACATTGCAATGTCGATGCCATCAAATGCTTCTGGTGATAGCTCAACAACAACTAGCTCTTGACCGTAAACTGAAATCTTTTTGCCCGCAGATCTTTTTGAGGCTATCAGCCGTATTTCTCCCCAGATGTTTTCTCGCTCGTTGAGGATTGAAACCATTACGGTTCCAACGGCTCCAGTTGCTCCAACCAGAGCCAGATTTGGTTTCTTGCTCAAGCTATCGTCCGGTCCCAGCGTGGACAACCGCTTCACTCTCACCATCAAGACCAAAGGCGGTGTGAACTACACGCGCTGCCTCCAGCAACTGGTCGCTTCTGGTAATTACGGAAATGCGAATCTCAGAGGTAGAAATCATTTCGATGTTTACTCCAGCTTTAGCTAGTGCATCAAATAAGGTAGCTGACACCCCGGAGTGAGTCTTCATCCCTGAGCCCACTACCGAAAGCTTTCCAATGCTCTCGTCGAACTGCAAGGAGGCAAAACCCATCTTTGCTTTTTCGGCCTCTAGAGCTTCGATGGTTTTTGTCAGATCCTCGGCCAACAATGTAAACGAAATATCACTTAGCTTCGTGTTGGAAACTGCAACGTTTTGAACAATCATGTCGATGTTGACGCCAGCTTTGGCAACTACCGTGAAAAGCTCAGCGGCTTTACCTGGAACGTCAGGGATGCCAACAACTGTTATTTTGGCTTGGCTTTGGTCGAATGCAACTCCTGCGACAATTGACTCTTCCATAGTTTCTCCACTCGAATAAATAGTAGTGCCTGGGTTATCACTGAAAGTTGACCGAACCCGCAGATTAACTCTATGCCTACTAGCAAACTCAACGGCGCGTATGTAAAGGATCTTCGCACCCGCTGCAGCAAGCTCCAGCATGGACTCAATGTCCAACGCGTCCAGTTTCTTGGCTCTGGGGACCACTCTTGGATCAGCGGTATATACGCCATCAACATCGCTATATATTTCGCAAAGATCTGCGTTGAGTCCTGCCGCTAAAGCAACCGCGGTGGTGTCTGATCCGCCTCGACCAAGAGTTGTTATATCACCACTTGATGGATCAAACCCTTGAAACCCGGCAACGATGGCAATTTCACCGGCGTCAATGGCCGCTTGAACGCGATCTGGTGTGACTTCGGCAATACGAGCGTTGCCGTATGTGGAATCGGTAATGATGCCAGCCTGAAGACCGGAAAACGATCTGGCTTTCTCACCTTGGGCGATGATAGCCATGGACAAAATAGCAACCGAGATTCTCTCACCCGCAGTTAGCAGCATGTCTAATTCTCTGGGGGTTGATTGAGGGTCGTTCGTTACGGCATTTGCCAGCTCGAGTAAATCGTCGGTGGTATCTCCCATGGCAGACACCACAACAACGACCTTGTTTCCAGCGCGATGAGTTTCGATCACCCGTTTGGCAACAAGCTTTATTTTTTCCGCATCGCCAACGGATGACCCGCCGAATTTCTGAACGATCAGTGCCAACAAATACTCCTGGAATTTGGGGAGATCGCCTCAATCATTGAGGCAAGAATTCAAGTCTAGCTGACGGTCCTTCGGCCCTCGAAGGCTCTTCCAAGGGTAATCTCGTCGGCATATTCCAAGTCGCCGCCAACTGGCAAGCCAGAAGCTAGGCGAGAAATTGTAATTCCCATCGGAGCAAGCATGCGGGTTAGGTAGGTAGCAGTTGCCTCACCTTCCAGGTTTGGATCGGTGGCAATGATTACTTCTTTGATCTCCGGGTCAGCAAGGCGGGAGACAAGTTCCTTGATTCTTAGATTGTCCGGGCCAATTCCCTCAATCGGGGATATGGCCCCGCCCAATACGTGATACAAACCCTTAAACTCCCTGGTGCGCTCAATTGCCTGGACGTCTTTAGATTCCTCGACAACACAGATACTGGCTTTTGATCTTCTGGGGTCTCGGCAAATGTTGCAAAGCTCCTGCTCCGCAACATTGCCGCACTGCTCACAAAATCGAACTCGTTCCCTAACTTCACTTAGAACGTCAGCCAGCTTCTTGGCTTGCTCTTCGTCTGTCTGCAGTAGGTAAAAAGCTATCCGCTGAGCGGATTTTGGACCAACACCTGGCAGTCTTCCCAGCTCATCAATGAGTTCCTGGATTACTCCTTCATACATCTAGCGTCCGCCAGATTTCGGGTCTTGAATGGGCTCTGCACCCAGCACTTCGCGAAGCAGTGATTCTCCATATCTCGCTTCTTCGTTCACCATTGAGTTTCTAGATGTGCTCGGAGCTGACTCTGGTTCAACTTCAGCTGTGCTTGGTTCTTTGGAGGTTCGATCGTGAGTTGGATCAACGGTTTGCTCGGTAGTGGTTTCACTAATTACTGGAATCTCGGTGGTTACCGGATCGGAAGCGCCAACTTCAGAATTTTCATCCACGTGGGGGCGGAATTTAACCTGAATACCCAAAACCGAGAAGATTGCTTTTCGAAGAGCGTCTGTTGATCGGCTATCAGCCTTAAAGGAATCAAGATCTTTTTGACTTAGGAACTTCAAAGTTAGAACATCATCTGTTAGATCCATGACGGTGAGTGTGAAAGCGACTACCCAGGCAGATCTAGACTCTGTTTTTACCTGTCCAAGAATTTCAGGCCAAGCGTTAACCATTGCCTGCTTGGTTACTGCGCTAATTGTTTTGGGTGCGCCCGTTTTGACTGCAACAGGCGCGGGCTCAGCTGCCGTTTCCTTAGCTGCACTTGTTATTGGAGGACTTGCTATTGGAGTGCTCTTTGCAGCGGGACTTTTTGAAGGCTTTGACTCAGAATCTTCTGCAAAGCCCATGCGACGCTCTAGCCTTTCGATTCTCGCTAGCGAGCCGACCTCGGTTTTGTCGCTGGATGGAACAAGGACTTTGGCACACATAAGTTCCAACTGCAGCTTCGGACTTGTTGCCCCTGACATTTCAGATAGGGCAGCAGAAACTGCTCCGGCGGCGTGGGTAAGTTCAGCCATGCCAAAACTCATTGCCTGCAAGCTCATCTTCTCTAACTCGTCGTCAGCAATTCCTCTTAGAACGGCTTTTGCCTGGTCGCCAACCGACAACACAACAATCAGATCGCGAAGTTTTTCCAGTAAGTCCTCGACAAACCTTCTTGGGTCCTGCCCGGACTGGATTACCTTATCGACGCTTGAAAACACCAGGGAAGAATTCTGGGTTGCAAAGGCGTCAACCACTTCGTCCAGCAGCGTGGCATTGGTGTAACCAAGAAGTGCTGCTGCCCGATCGTATTCGATTTCGGCTCCCCCGGAGCCAACTTCTGAACCAGCCATCAACTGATCTAACAGGGAAAGAGAGTCTCGAACGGATCCACCTCCCGCACGAACAACAAGGGTTAGCACACCAGGTCCTGGCTTTACTTTCTCTGCAGCGCATACTTCCTCTAGGTAGCTAAGCATTTGAGCCGGTGGAACCAGACGGAATGGATAGTGGTGAGTCCTAGATCGAATAGTTCCAATAACCTTTTCGGGTTCAGTGGTAGCAAAAATGAACTTGACGTGGGCGGGTGGTTCTTCAACAATCTTCAAAAGAGCATTGAAGCCTTGTGGGGTGACCATGTGGGCCTCATCGAGAATGAAAATCTTGAATCTATCTCTGGCTGGAGCAAAGATTGCTCGCTCACGAAGATCTCTGGCATCATCGACACCGTTGTGGCTAGCTGCGTCAATTTCTACAACATCTAGAGATCATGAACCATCGCGTGATAGCTCAATACAACTTGCACACTTGCCACATGGTGTATCGGTTGGACCCTCAGCACAGTTTAGGCAGCGAGCAAGAATTCTTGCCGAGGTAGTTTTACCGCAACCTCTAGGTCCAGAAAACAAATAAGCGTGATTTACCCGGTCAGTTCTAAGCGCTGTCATCAAAGGAGCAGTGACTTGAGCTTGTCCAATTAGTTCGGCAAAGGTCTCTGGTCTATAGCGACGGTAAAGGGCTTGATTCACTTTTCTAACCTAGCTCCTTTATACGACAGACCAATAAAAAGACCCCCCGCACACCCATCAGAGCCCAGCTACCCTTGCTATCTTTCGATCCTGGGGGAGTTCACCAAGATGACGCCGCACGGGGAGTCAACCTCAATTCTACCGCGACCCCCGAGACGGCTAAACTGAGAG
>CAXNHQ010000004.1:0-16415 GCA_964202285.1 Rhodoluna sp.
GTAGATTCGGTTGGCGGTTGGTTCACAAAAGAATTGGGAAGACTTCCCAAATCTGGAGATCAAGTTGTCATGAAAGGCCTAGAGCTCACAGCAGATAGAGTTGAGGGCCGTGGCAAAAGACTGGTAACTGTTTTCGTGCAGGTGCTAGCCGAGCCAGAACTTGAGGAAAACGAATTAGATGAGTAGTGAATTTCGCGCTGGGTTCGTGACCTTTGTGGGTCGACCTAACGTGGGAAAGTCAACTCTCACAAACGCTCTTGTTGGCGAAAAGATCGCAATCACAAGCGATAAACCGCAGACCACCAGAAAAGCAATCAGGGGTATCGCTCATCTGCAATCCGGTCAATTGATTATTGTCGACACCCCCGGACTGCATCGTCCAAGAACCCTACTTGGGGAAAGACTCAACGATTTAGTTGCTTCTACCCTCGGTGAAGTTGACGTAATTGGAATGTGCTTTCCGGCCGGCGACAAAATTGGCCCAGGCGATAAGTTCATCAATGAGCAACTAAGTAGTTTTCCTAAAGCTAAGTGCGTTGCGATTGTAACTAAGAGTGAAACTGTTAGTCGAGAGCAATTGGCTAATCAGCTACTAGAGGTTTCTAAATTACGTGACTGGGTTGAAATCATTCCGGTTTCCGCCGTTTCGGGTGATCAACTTGGGGAGCTTGCCCAGTTGCTAGTAGAGATGATGCCGATTTCGGAAGAGCTTTATCCAAAAGATACAATTACTGACGAGTCAATTGAATCTCGAATCTGTGAACTGATTCGAGAGGCCTCGTTGGAAGGTGTTCGGCATGAGCTGCCACATTCACTTGCCGTAACCATGGACGAGATGAAAAAAAGAGAAAATTCCGATCTCACCGACATTCACGCCAATATTTTTGTAGAGCGCGACAGTCAAAAGGGCATCGTTCTTGGCAAAGGCGGATCCCGGCTTAAAGACGTTGGAACCAGAGCTCGCAAGGAAATAGAGGCCCTGATCGGGGGACCAGTCTTTCTCGGATTGCGAGTGAAAATTGCTCATGAATGGCAGCGGGACCCAAAGCAGCTAGGAAAATTGGGCTTTTAAGTGTTAGCCTCTTCAAGTGTTCTCTGAGCTACTACTTAGTGGCCGCGGCGAGGCCTAACTAACGGCCTTCCTCGTCGCGGAGCTTTGTTCTAGCCGACTCAGACAATCTTTAGGAGAGCACAAGTGCAAAACAATCAAAAACCTTCCAAGATGCCGGTGCATCGCTACAAGCCTTTCCACGAGCAATTTAGCTTTGAGCTTTCAGATCGCACCTGGCCAGTAAAGCGCATAGAAAAGACACCGCGCTGGTGCGCAGTAGATCTTCGCGATGGTAACCAGGCACTTATTGACCCAATGTCGCCAGATCGCAAACTGAAAATGTTTCAGCTTCTAGTTCGAATGGGCTACAAGGAGATTGAGGTCGGATTCCCCTCGGCAAGCCAGACTGATTTTGACTTTGTTCGCGTCCTTATCGAAGACGGTCTAATCCCAGAAGATGTCACCATTCAAGTTCTGACCCAGGCCAGGGATCACCTAATCGAGCGTACCTATGAGTCACTAGTTGGGGCCAAGAATGTCATTGTTCACTTCTATAACTCCACGTCTGTGCTGCAGCGAAAAGTAGTTTTCAACCAAGACAAGGCCGGAATCAAGAAAATAGCTCTTGACGCAGCAAAAAAGTGCAAGTCCTTGGAGCACATGCTTCCTGGCACAAACGTGTCCTACGAGTACTCTCCAGAAAGTTACACCGGAACCGAATTGGAATATGCTCTAGAGGTTTGCAATGCCGTGATTGAGGAAATTTCACCAACTCCCGATAGGCAGATGGTGATAAATCTCCCAGCAACCGTCGAGATGACTACACCAAATGTTTACGCTGACTCGATTGAGTGGATGAGTCGAAGGCTCGCAAAGCGCGAGAGTGTGATTTTGTCTCTTCACCCACACAATGACCGGGGAACCGCAATTGCCGCCGCTGAGCTTGGATATATGGCCGGAGCGGATCGGATCGAAGGCTGTCTGTTTGGAAATGGCGAACGTACCGGAAACGTTGACCTGGTTACCCTGGGCTTGAATCTGTTTTCTCAAGGTATCGACCCGCAGATTGATTTCAGCGACATTGACGAAATCAAGCGAACCGTTGAATACTGCAACCAACTTCCTGTTGCCGAGCGTTCCCCATATGGTGGCGACTTGGTATACACGGCATTTTCTGGTTCACACCAAGACGCAATCAAAAAAGGTTTCGAAGCAATGGAGAAAACCGCCTCCGAATCAGGCAAAGACATTTCCGAGCTTGAGTGGGCGGTGCCATACCTTCCAATCGACCCAATGGATGTTGGAAGAAGCTACGAAGCTGTTATCCGAGTTAACTCTCAATCCGGCAAGGGTGGCGTTGCCTACCTACTCAAATCAGATCATTCATTAGATCTGCCGAGAAAACTTCAGATTGAATTCTCTCGTGTTGTTCAAGGTCTGACCGACAGTGAGGGTGGCGAGGTTAGCTCGGAGAAGTTATGGGAGATATTCCAGGACGAATATCTACCAGCACCAATTGAGAAATCAGAACTCAAGTGGGGTCGGTTCGAGCTAAAGCGCATGAAAACTGAAAGTGAAATGGATGGCGAGCTAAAGCTTCAGATTGTGTTGCGAGATGGTGACAAGGAAATAGAGGTTTCCGGAACCGGAAACGGACCAATCTCGGCATTTCTATCTATTCTTGGAGCCCAAGGTGTTGAGACAAGGTTGCTTGACTACATCGAGCACACCATGAGCGCCGGGGGAGACGCTCAGGCCGCGTCGTACATCGAGCTCGATGTTGCCGGTAAGACTCTTTGGGGAGTGGGAATCGACTCTGATATCGCGACGTCGTCTCTGAAAGCGGTTATTTCTGGTGTTAATCGCGCCATACGCTCTTGATGTGAGCGCTTGGGCCTTGGCTCGTTAGATACTGGTTTAGTGCCTGTATATCGCGATGAAGCCGTTGTGCTTCGAACTCACAAACTGGGTGAAGCTGACCGCATTGTGACTTTGTTATCGCGCTATCGTGGCCAAATCAGAGCAGTTGCCAAAGGTGTTCGGAGAACCGCTTCAAAGTTTGGTTCAAGGTTAGAACCGTTCATGGTTGTCGATGCACAGTTCTACGAAGGCAAGAGTCTAGACATTGTCAACCAAGTAGAAACTATTGGCTCATATGGCGGATCAATAATCGATGACTACGGAGCTTTCACTGCTGCTAACGCAATGGTTGAAGCGGCCGAACGACTGACTATGGAAGAGTCGTCACCTCAGCAGTACCTACTACTGGTTGGAGCACTTCGTTCCCTAGCCACTAAAGAGCACGATTCATCTTTGATTTTGGACTCCTACCTTTTGCGAGCCTTGGCAATCGCAGGCTGGGCTCCCAGCTTTGATGACTGCGCTAGGTGTGACGCTAAAGGACCGCACTCGGCATTTGTAATGCAGGTTGGTTCTGTGGTTTGCCAGGAATGTAAACCAATTGGTGCTGTTTCAATGTCACTTGAGACGACAGCTCTGCTCGGGGCGCTACTATCTGGCGATTGGGAAGTAGCCGAGAGTTCGCAACCGGGCGCCAGAGCAAACGCATCGGGTATCGTTGCTGCGTACAGTCAGTGGCATATTGAACGTGGCCTTAAATCTATGCCTCACGTAGAAAGAGCATGATGGAGTTTCAACCGGTATCCAAAAAAGGGATCAAGGTCCCCAAGTTCTCTCAAGTACCAAAACATATAGCAATCGTTATGGACGGCAACGGGCGTTGGGCTAATAAGCGTGGTCTTCCCAGGGTCGAAGGACATAAGGCCGGTGAGGCGGCATTGCTGGACGTGGTGGCGGGTGCCATTGAGGCAGGAGTGTCTGAATTGTCTGTCTACGCTTTCTCTACCGAAAACTGGAAGAGATCCCCAGAGGAAGTTCGGTTCCTGATGGGTTTTAACAAAGATGTCCTTCGAGCGCGAAGGGATCAGTTAAACAACTGGGGAGTAAAGATTCGGTGGGTCGGTAGGAGGCCAAAGCTTTGGGCCAGTGTGATCGACGAGCTAGAGGTTGCCGAGCGTATGACAAAAAAGAACAACGTTTTGACTTTGACCATGTGCGTGAATTACGGATCTCGAATTGAGATTGTAGACACCGTGAATCAAATAACTGAGTTAGTAGCTATGCGCAAACTGAAAGCTGGATCCGTAACTGAGAAGAGCTTTGGCAAACTGCTTTCCACCCATCCACTCAAGGACGTTGACCTTTTTGTTCGATCTTCGGGAGAGAAAAGAATGTCAAATTTCTTGCTGTGGCAAAGCGCCTACGCCGAACTAGTTTTCTCCGAAGTATTGTGGCCAGATTTCGACCGCCAGGAGCTTTGGCGGGCCATAGAACAGTATTCAACGAGGCAGCGACGCTTCGGAGCGGCAATCGATAGCCCGAAGGGCTAACTAGCCAACTAAACTGGGGTTGCGCCCTAGTTCGGGTCACGTCTATATTTTTGGAGTTCAAATTGGCCACCACCAATCGGTTAGATTCGGCTATAGCGCTTGCAAAGCGCAGAGGATTTGTCTTTCCGGCTGGGGAAATCTACGGTGGCACTAGATCTGCGTGGGATTATGGACCGCTTGGAGTTGAACTCAAAGAAAACATTAAGCGTCAGTGGTGGCAGTCTGTTGTCAACAGTCGCGAGGACGTCGTAGGCCTTGATTCCTCAGTTATCCTGCCACGCAAAGTGTGGGAAGCATCAGGCCACGTAAAAGAGTTTGTTGACCCTCTTATCGAGTGCACCAGCTGTAACAAGCGATTCCGTCAAGATCACCTCGAAGAAGCCTTTGAGGAGAAAAAAGGGCGTGCACCTGCGTCCATGAAAGACATCGCGTGCCCTAATTGTGGAACAAAAGATTCCTGGACCGAGCCAAAGCAATTTAATGGCTTGCTAAAGACCCACTTGGGCCCAGTAGAGGATGAATCAGGCATGCACTACCTCCGGCCCGAGACTGCTCAAGGTATTTTCGTAAACTTTGCCAACGTGCTTGGGGCGGCACGAATGAAGCCGCCTTTTGGAATTGGGCAAATAGGAAAAAGCTTTAGAAACGAGATTACTCCGGGAAACTTTATCTTTAGGACCCGAGAGTTTGAGCAAATGGAAATGGAATTTTTTGTTCAACCAGGAACCGACGAAACCTGGCACCAGTATTGGATCGAACAGCGCTTCAACTGGTATGTGAATCTAGGAATAAACCCTGAGAATTTAAGACTTTTTGAACACCCCAAGGAAAAGCTCTCGCACTACTCCAAGCGAACAGTTGACATTGAGTACAGGTTTGGTTTCCCCGGAAGTGAGTTTGGAGAGCTGGAAGGAGTTGCTAACCGAACTGACTTTGACCTTTCAACTCACGCAAAGGAATCTGGTGTTGACCTAAGCTACTTCGACCAAGGCATCAATGAGAGATGGACGCCTTTTGTTATCGAACCTGCTGCCGGTCTTACCAGATCCCTTATGGCATTTTTGGTTGATGCCTACGCCGAAGACGAAGCCCCAAACACCAAAGGAGGCGTAGACACTAGAACCGTTCTGCGCCTGGATTATCGCCTGGCGCCAGTCAAGGCTGCAGTATTGCCACTTTCTCGAAATGACGAGCTCTCACCAGTTGCTAGAAATCTCGCGAACGACCTGAGAGCTAGCTGGAACATTGATTTTGATGACTCCGGTGCAATTGGTCGACGCTACCGCAGGCAAGATGAGATCGGCACCCCGTTTTGCATCACGGTAGATTTCGAATCGTTACAGGACCAGGCAGTCACTGTTCGCGAACGAGACACAATGGAACAGCAAAGGGTTTCCTTAGACAAGCTAAAGGGTTACTTGGCTGAGAAGTTGGCTTAATTATCCATGCAGGCACAAACTAAACCGGCTTTAAGATACGGCAACATTGCCATCGACGTGCCGGTTGTCCTTGCCCCTATGGCTGGCATAACGAATACGGCCTACCGCAGACTCTGCCAGGGTTTTGGCGGCGGGCTTTATGTTTCTGAGATGGTCACTTCGAGAGCGCTGGTCGAAAGAACCGAAGAGTCAATGAGACTAATTGGTCATCACGAGAGTGAAAAAGTTCGCTCGGTTCAGCTCTATGGCGTTGACCCTAAGACAATTTCTGATGCCGTGACGATGCTAGTGAGTGAGGACCGCGCTGATCACATCGATCTAAACTTTGGCTGTCCCGTTCCAAAAGTCACACGAAAAGGTGGCGGAGCGGCGTTACCTTGGAAGAAGGATTTGTTTCAGGCAATCGTGCAAAGCGCAGTTAGAGCGGCGGGAGATGTTCCTGTAACAGTAAAGATGCGAAAAGGCATCGATGCCGATCACTTGACATTTTTGGAATCGGGTAAGGCCGCCAGAGACGCAGGTGTAGCCGCTATTGCCCTGCACGGAAGAACCGCGGCGGATTTTTACTCGGGTAAAGCTGATTGGGATGCTATTGCAGAACTGCGTGCTGCTTTGCCCGATGTCCAGGTTCTAGGAAATGGTGATATTTGGTCCGCTCAGGACGCGGTCAACATGATGCGCCAAACTGGCGTGGATGGTGTTGTGGTTGGCAGGGGATGCCTTGGTAGACCATGGCTATTTGCGGATCTAGAAAACGCTTTTCGTTCTTATCTCGAGAACCCAAATGCCAACATCGAGTATTCACAGGTTCAACCAAACTTGGGAGAGGTCGCAGATGCATTCAAGCAGCACGCGTTACTGCTTGTTGAATTCTTTGGGGATGAGCTCAGAGCTTGTAGAGACATAAGAAAGCACGTTGCCTGGTACTTCAAAGGGTACCCAGTTGGTGGCTCTTTCCGCGCCTCGCTAGCAAGCGTTGAAACAATCGCGCAAATGGATCAGTTGCTCGGAACTCTAGAACGGGCGATGCCGTATCCAGGCGATGAGGCAGAAGGCCCGAGGGGTAGAGCTGGTGGCATCAAGTCTTGTGCTCTTCCCGAGCACTGGTTGGACTCGCGAGAGCTTGGTGAAGCGGCAAAACTGTCACTTCTAGAGGCTGAACTGAATGTGTCGGGTGGCTAGGTGGTTACTCGGGGATACCAAGAGGCGGATTTAGAAAGATTTGTCCCAGAAGATCGAGCCGGTTCGGTAAAACGTGGCGAGTTCGCAAGAGATAGGGCAAGAGTTTTACACTCTTCCGCGCTTCGAAGACTAGGCGCCAAGACGCAAGTACTCTCGCCGTCTACAGGGGACTTTGCAAGAACCAGACTTACTCATTCTCTTGAGGTGGCTCAAGTTGGAAGAGAGATGGCCCAGGAGCTTGGAATCGATCCAGATGTCGTTGACACCGCATGTCTGGCACACGATTTGGGCCACCCACCTTTTGGTCACAATGGAGAATCGGCGCTGAATGCATGGGCTAAAGACTTTGGAGGATTTGAGGGCAATGCTCAAACTTTGAGACTGTTATCCAGAATCGAACTCAAAGTTTTTGATGCCACTGGAAACTCTCGAGGTTTGAACTTAACTCGCGCAACCCTAGACGCCTCTTGTAAGTATCCCTGGGGCAGAGAATCGGGGCAACCAGAATCTGGCGGGGATTACTCGGTTAAGTTTGGCTACTACCAAGACGACAAAGAAGTTTTCGATTTTCTCAGGTCAGGATCGACTCCCTTACGTAAGTGCATTGAGGCAGAAGTCATGGATTTCGCAGACGACGTTGCATACTCGGTTCATGACTTTGAGGACGCGGTAGTTTCTGGATACGTCAATCTTTCCGAACTCAATTCACTTACTTCCGACCCCGGACTGTTGGAGAAAATAGCGGCTTGGGATGGCTCTGATCTAGCTACTTCCGATTTCGAGTCGGCCTTGGCGAGACTGCGTTCAAATCGCTACTGGTTACAAACTCATGTCGGTTCGATTTCTGATCAGGCCACTCTGAAGAATCTCACCAGTGCGCTAATTGGATCATTTGTTCGAAGAACAACCGATCAGACCGAACTAGCCAATGCCTCGGAGCATCTGGTTCGCTACCAGGGAGCTCTGGTGGTGCCGCAGGAAGTTCGAGCTGAAATCGCAGTTCTAAAAGGTATTGTCTCGGCATATTTGATGACCGATGAGAAAAGACAGCCCTACTACCAATGGCAAAGAGCCATATTGACCGAACTTGCAGAGGCCTTGCTAAGTGCCAACGGTAAGCACCTCGATTCTTACTGCTCCAACGCCTGGCAACAGGCCACCACTAGCGAGCAGCAGCACCGAGTAATAGTTGACCAGGTTGCATCCCTTACTGACGTTTCTGCACTCAGCCTGCACCATGAACTTGTGACTAAATAGGATTATCAAATGGCTGGAAAAATAAGCGCAAGGGACATCGAGGAAGTAAAGGCTCGAGTAAACATTGCCGATGTCGTCGGCGGCTACCTGGCGCTAAAACCGGCTAGCGCAGGCAGCCTAAAGGGGCTCTGCCCGTTTCATCAAGAGAAGTCACCTTCTTTTAATGTGCGTCCGTTGCAAGGTTTTTACCACTGCTTTGGCTGTGGCGCAGGTGGAGATGTTTACAAGTTCCTACAAGAGATGGAATCTCTTAGCTTTTATGAAGCAGTGGAGAACCTCGCCCAAAAAGCTGGTTACAAACTTACCTATGAGGCTGGATCTAATGTTCCAGACCAGGGACAAAAAGCGAGAATCTTTGAGGCCAACCTCGCGGCCTCTAGATATTTTCAGGAACAGCTGGCTACTGATGAGGCCGCCACTGGAAGAGATTTCCTAAAATCTCGTGGCTTTGACAAGGCTGCAGCCGAGCTATTCGGCGTTGGCTTTGCCCCGAAGGGTTGGAACAATCTTGTCGATCACTTGAAAGTTCTTGGTTTCACCGAAGACGAGCTTGTTACTGCCTCCCTGGCATCCCGTGGAGAGCGAGGACTCTACGACAAGTTTCGAGGAAGACTGATTTGGCCAATCAGAGATACATCAAATCAAGTACTTGGCTTTGGTGCTAGGAAACTTTTTGATGACGATCAGGGGCCGAAGTATCTAAATACCTCCGAAACACCCGTCTACCACAAGTCTTCAGTTCTCTACGGAATCGATTTAGCAAAGAAGGAAATATCGAAAGCTCAGAAAGTAGTTGTAGTCGAAGGTTACACCGACGTCATGGCATGCCATCTCGCGGGCGTGAAAACTGCCGTTGCAACCTGCGGAACAGCTTTTGGAGATGACCACATAAGAATTCTCAACCGCATGCTCTCAGCAAATGTAGATAATCCCGCAGAAGTAATCTTCACTTTTGACCCTGACGAGGCCGGACAAAAAGCCGCCATGAGAGCTTTCGCCGACGCGGATAAGTTCCACGCCAACAGCTTCATTGCAGTTGGGCCAGACGGACTAGATCCATCCGACCTTCGGGTTCAAAAAGGTGATGAAGCGGTTGTTCTGATGATTGAGAACAAGAAACCAATACACGAGTTTGCAATTAGGCAAAAACTGAAGAATTTTGACCTCACCAGCGTTGAGGGTCGCGTTGGCGCCGCCAGAGCGGCAGCAAATGTCCTGGCCACCATTCGAGATCCGGCAATGCGCTCTGTCTACCTTAGGGAGGTTGCTAACTGGGTCAATCTTGATTTGTCGGAAGTATCCGCTTTAGTCGAACGTGCCGTTAAGGACAAAGTTGTGGCTTCAGTTGCTCCAATGCGTCAAGAGATTGTGGTCGAGGCACCTGCGGCGTCGTTTAAGGAACCGGACCTGAGAGACCCAACAATTCGATTCGAACGCCAGTTGTTAGAGGTTCTGATTCAGCATCCAGGGGAGATTGCTGATGACAAGTTCAGCGATTTGGTATCAGGCACTTTCCTGGCTGAGGTTCACAGCTTGCTCGCTGCAGCCTTGGCAGGAAACATTGAGAGCCGTAAGGGTCCCAGTTGGCTTGAAAAGCTGTCGGAGTCTTTGGATCCGACTCTGCATTCGAGCCTCAGGGCTATTGCCGCGACGGCACTGCCAGCAAGTAGCGCGGATGAACTCAAGCGATATATCGACGGTGTGGTGGTGAGCGGATTTGTTAATCTACTCACTCGCCAAAAGCTCTCACTGCAGGCAGTTCTTCGCCAGACAGATCCAAGTGAAACCGCAAAAATCGCGGATGTTCAAAAGGAGCTTATTGAAATCGAACAGCAAAGAAGGGCATTGCAAAGTGGCTAACAACTTTGTTGCCATTGAGCCCAAGAGCTTTCCAGCTTATGAATTAGCTATTCAATCAGGCGGTGCGAAGCTCGAAGCTATGGGCCCAGAAGTTCGAGGTTTGGTTTGGACGGATTATTCCGCTCCCAGTGCACTAGCGGATTTGATTGATTCCAATCCACAACTCGAATGGGTTCAGCTGCCATTTGCAGGAGTGGATGCTTTTTCGAAAGTTTTGAAGAAGGACGTTCTTTTCACGAGTGCCAAAGGTGCCTACCGTGAGCCGGTGGCCGAGCATGCGCTAATGCTTGCCCTTGCGCTTGGTCGCAAACTTCCAGTGCGCATCAAAGCTTCGAGCTGGGGTAAGTCGGAGGCGTTTAGTTTTTATGACTCAAAGGTGCTACTGATTGGCGCCGGTGGAATTTCAGAAGAACTTGTGAAGCTTCTGACCCCTTTCAGGGCAGAAATTTCGGTGGTTAGAAATAGCCCCGAGCTACCGTTTGCCGGTGCAAAGATTGTTGCTGGACTAGACGAACTCGACCAGCTAATTCCAAAAGCAGATTTGGTTATTGTCACTTGCGCACTTACCGATTTAACTCGTGGCCTCATTGATTACCGAAGGCTGGGGCTATTTAAGCGAACTGGTTATCTTGTAAACATCGCCCGAGGTCCGATTGTTGTTGGTGGAGATTTGATTAGAGCCCTCGATGAGGGTTTGCTTGCTGGAGCAGGAGTTGACGTCACTGACCCAGAACCGCTGCCTGATGGACACGCATTTTTTGGTCGAGATGACCTGATCTTGACCCCTCACACAGCGGATACAAAGGAGATTGTCACCAGATTGTTTGCAAAAAGGATCGAGCAAAATGTGAATGCCTTTTTGGGCCGTGGCGACTGGGTTGGGGCAGTAGACCCAGAGCTTGGCTACTGATATTCAGGCCCCCTATTTTTGGTAGTGTTGGAGGCTGCGAAAGCATTCCTCGGTAGCTCAATTGGCAGAGCAATCGGCTGTTAACCGATAGGTTCTTGGTTCGAGTCCAAGCCGGGGAGCCAGGGAATCCCACAATACATCGAAGCCACTTTCAGGAGATCTGCGTGATTCGCTGGATACTACAGACCAAATGGAAACCAGAGCTCATCTTGGCTTTTACTGTTTTTCTGGTCCTAGGTATTGTCGATATCTTGTCAGGGGATTGGCTCAGGCTCTCAGTTACAGCTACCTACGCTGGATCACTTCTGTTTCTTCGAAGATATAGCTATCTAACTGGGGTTTTACTCCTTGCGGGCACATTGCTACACACTTTGAACCCGATAGCTCCATCATTCCGAGACCTCGCACTAGCTTTTACTGTTTTTGGTATTTCCATTTTCACGTCAAGACCCTGGCGGATTATCAACTCGATAGCGGCAACCGTTGGTGCATTGGTTCTAATCGGAAAAGCGGCCTTCAATACCAGTTTGTCGTTTCCTGAACTAGGAGTAATCGAGTTCACAGAAACTGGAAGATTTTTTGTTTTTGTCTCGGGAGCAATTTTGGCATGCAGCTTAATAGCAGCAGCCTGGCTCGCTGGAAGATTGGTCCAGATTAAGTATTTACAAAGCGAGTTTCAGAAAAACCGCAAATACTCGAACGCACAGCAAGATGAACTTTCTCTTGATCTTGCCGAGCAGGCCAAGAGATTCGACATGGCTGGGGACATGAACGAAAGCGCTATTCAGCACGTTTCCTCAGTGATCGTAAATGCCGAAGCCGGACTATATACGGGCAAATTAGACCCTAGCTCGGGGACAAGAGCGCTGGAGAAGATACTTACCGAGGCAAAGCAAGCCCACGGCGAGCTTAGAAGGCTTTATGAAACTATCAACCGGGGATCTATGGCTTCCTCCGCACCGCCAACGCTTGAAAGCATCAAGACTCTTGAATTAGAAATGCGGGAAGCTGGCTACAACATGTCGGTTGTTTACACCGGAGCCGTCTCGGATCTTGAAAGCTCCATGGAGCTTGCGATTTATCGAATTGTCCTGGAAGCGCTGAAAAATGTTCGCCAGCACAACCCCAAGGGAACCTCGGTGACAGTTGAACTTACTTGGTTTGAAAGTAATCTACAGGTGATCATCAAAGACAACGGGGTTGAGGTGGTTCGAAAAAGTGCCACGGCCGAAAAGGGAATTGCGAAATCATATGACGCCACCGAAGACCTTCAAAGCCTCCTCGAAAAGGTTGTGGGCCCGGGAATTACAGCCATGCGCGAACGCGTAGAAAGCTTTGGTGGATCTCTCGAGGCACAAAGGGCAGTTGGTGTTGGGTTCACAGTATCCGCTCTTTTCCCAATCCCTTCGAGAAATCAAGATTGATTCGAGAAAGCAATAAATGACCCACTCGTTGCGCGTTGCGCTTATCGACTGGAACACAAGTGCCAGATCAGCAAGAAGCCAAATTCTAAACGCTACCGACAACATGGAAGTGGTTTTTGAGTCAGATGGAAACAGTGCGGAACTCGAGTCACTTTCCGAATCGCTCGTTGATGTAATTGTCATTGATCAGCAACTGCTGCAAGGATCCGGCGTTGATACGTACGTCGCTCTCAGGTCTTACTATCCAGAACTTTCGGAACTTCCCAAAGCCATACTCACAGCATCATATGACGTACTGCAAATGCGAGTTGCCGCTTTAGAAGCAGGAATATATGACCTAGTCGCAATCGAATCTGGGCCCCTAGCGTTGACCGATGCAATCGTCGCGGCAGCTGCTGATAAGGCGAAATTTGATCTTGTAGATCTTTTTGAGATTCTTGTAAATGTTGATTTGCCGACAAAGAGTGATTACTCGTTTGCCCAAGCAGTAAATGCCTTGCCTGTTCGAAAGCTAGCAGTCATTGATAGATTGCAAAAAGACTGGCAAAAACTTACAACTGGCGCAGCAGCCAAGTTTTCTCTTGAAGCGCTTGATGGACTCCGAGCCCCATTAGGCTCTGTTACAAACAACGAGTTACTAATAAAGCTGCTACGGAATGGATTTCTTGATGTCAGGTGAACCACAAAGCGTCAAGACCTTGTCATTTAGCGTTGGGCTAGCCACAGGTTTGTATGGGATTTCCTTTGGAGCTCTGTCGGTTGCAGCAGGTCTAGATTTTTGGCAAACCATGGTTTTGAGCCTTCTGATGTTCAGCGGCGGTAGCCAGTTTGCTTTTGTGGGTGTTATCGCTTCCGGAGGTGGCGTGCTAGCTGCGGTCTTGTCGTCTTGGATGCTGGGAGTCAGAAATGGCTTTTATGCTATTCGCCTGGCCCCGGTGATGAATTTGCCGGCCTTGCTGAAACCAGTAGCCGCACAACTCACAATTGACGAATCCAATGCAGTGTCGTTATCTCAAGAGCCGGATGTTTCCAAACAGCGTCAGGGTTTTTGGTTGACCGGTATCGCAGTTTTTGTCTTTTGGAATCTACTGACGGCATGCGGTGCACTGTTAGGTTCAATGATTGGCGATCCATCTGACTGGGGGCTAGACGCAGCGGCAGGAGCGGCATTTCTGGGTCTAATCTGGCCGAGCCTGACTAAGTCAAAACTTTTGGTTCTCGCTGTCGTTTCGGCCTTTACTGCAACCATGCTTTCGGCTTTTGTGCAAGCAGGTATACCGGTTCTTCTTACCGCCTTTGTCGCCGTTGGATTCTGGCTCGTTGAGACTGTAAGGAATAGAAAATGAGTCTGTGGGCTGGAGTGCTGATTGCCAGTGGGCTTGTCTACTCCTGGAAACTATTTGGTCACTTGGTTCCTGAGCGTTTTGTGACCAGTCCAGCGGTTAGGTCGCTGGCAGCTCTTGTCACCGTTAGCATGCTTGCAGGATTGGTTGGAATTCAGACTTTTTCCTCGCCAGAAGGAATCGTTTTTGATGCCCGCGTTCCTGCTCTAGCTGTAGCTGCCATACTTTTTTACCTGAGGTTGCCATTTATCGTAGTTGTAATAGCGGCTGCCGCGATTGCTAGTTTGTTGAAGTTGTTTATCTAGTCTTCTAGGTGATCCGTACCAGGCAGCCAAGATTGACCAGGCCTGTTCCAACCGAGCTCACGCATGACTTCGAAAGCTTCTGACTTTGACGGCTCTGGCAATTTGTCAACATAGATGATTCCATCAAGATGATCAAACTCATGTTGGAAGATTCTGGCAAACCAACCTTCTGCAGATATTTGGACCGGGTTCTGCTCAAGGTCAACTCCTTCGATTGTTACCTGGTCGGCTCTGGTTAGTGCAAATCGTTCGCCTGGCACCGAGAGGCAGCCTTCGCTATCAAGCTCTGGGTCAGGGGATTTCTGGCTTATGGAACTAATCGTGATTGAAGGATTGATAACTACACCTTTTCTTGGGTTGTCATCATCGTCTGGGTAGTTGTAAACAAATAATCGAAGCGGCACTCCCACCTGAGGCGCTGCAAGCCCAACACCGGGAGCTTGAGACATTGTTTCAAACATGTCCCGAACAAGCTCTTCCAGCTCCTTGTCAAAGACCGTAACGGGTTTTGCTTGTTGGTGAAGAATCGGGTCACCGTAAATAAGAATTGGCCTAATCACCTACCAAATCTAACCTTTCAAACGGATTATTCAGGCAAATCAAGGCTAGGCTTAAATTTCATAGATTGAGGAATCTTTGTGGGACCAGAACTTCGTTTGTTGGCAATCTTGCTCGCTGTGTTGGCGGCAATTGCTTTAGCTTTTGGTGCGCAGTTTCAGAATCTTGCCGTCTCCAGTAGCCGAGAAAAGCACATTCAACCTAAGGGATCGCTATCCCTAAGGGAGTTGGGGCAGCTAATTCTTAGACCACGATGGGTCTCGGGAACGGGCTTGATGGTTCTTGGGATGCTACTTCAGCTTGGTGCTTTATCCCTTGCCCCCTTGATAGTAGTTCAACCGGTTGGAGCAATAGCACTGGTTATCACTTCACTGCTAAACGCACGGCACACGAAGACCAGACTCAACAACGCAACTATCTTTGCAATCGCTCTAAGCACCTTTGGGGTTGGTGGATTTGTTATCACCGCCTCGCAGGTAGCGGCCCAGGTCGAACTTACTGACGAAAATCTCCTTAGGGTCCTAGTGTTATTCGTTAGCGTTCTGGTGGTATTTGCGGCTCTGTTTTTTACGGTTGGAAAAAGAGCTAAAGCACTTAGCTTTATTCTTGGAGCTGGTGTGCTCTATGGCTTTGTAGTAACACTGGCCAAGGTGACCATCCAGCGTTTGTATCAAATGGACTATGACTTTTTGACCCTTGTCGCAGTTTTCAGCATGATCGGTGCCATCTTGCTGGGTGGTTGGTTTGTCCAGAACGCTTACGCCTCGGGACCCCCAGATTTAGTCATTGCTGGACTGACAGTAATTGACCCCATAGTGGCAATTGCTATCGCTATTGGAATTCTCGGTGAGGCGAAAGAGGCAACTCTTGGCTCGGGTGCACTATTTTCAGGCTTTGGGCTAATTGCCATTTTTGGTGTTTACCTGCTTTCCAAAGTTCATCCAGAGCTAAGAAAACCATCTAACGCTTCGGTCTAGTAAACTTAAGACTCACACCCCAAAAACAAATCTCAGGGATGAAATGACTGAAGCAGCAACTAAGGGCAAGGCTATGCGCGTTGTCATTGGTTGCGACACCTTTCCGCCGGACATTAACGGCGCATCTCGTTTTGCCGAACGCTTGGCTTCAGGGCTAGTTCGCGCAGGTCACGAGGTTCACGTAATAACTCCCGCCTACAGCAAGAAGTTTGGAACCTTTACCGAGATCCACGACTCAAGTTCAATGACAGTTCATCGAATCAAAAGCTACCGTGTGATTCAACACAAGACCCTACGCTACGTCTGGCCCTTCACCCTCAAGTCAAAGACAGACAAGATCCTAAAGCGGATCGGGGCAGACGCTGTTCACATCAATTCACACATGATTGTCGGCAGGTACTTAATGAAATCCGCTAAGCAGCAAGGCCTACGCGTTATCGCGACCAATCACATCATGCCCGAAAACTTGATTAAGTACTCTCTGGTTATTCCTCGCTGGGCGGAGAAGACAGCGATGAAACTAGCCTGGAAAGATGCGGGCAGGGTTCTGAAGAAGGCTGATGTTGTAACAACGCCAACCCGAAAGGCAGCAAATCTACTTGAGGAGGCCGCTGGCTTGACAGGCGTTTTGGCTATCTCTTGCGGAATTGAAGCCGGAAAGTTTGCAAACAACACTCCAACTACTAACCATGAGCCAAG
>CAXNHQ010000005.1:0-16403 GCA_964202285.1 Rhodoluna sp.
GGCAAAGCCACAGACTTACTCGGAGATCGAGTCGACTACGTAGTTAGATACCAAGGCGGAAACAACGCCGGACACACAGTCGTTATCGGGGACAAGAAGTTCGCTTTGCACCTACTGCCTAGCGGCATTCTCACACCCGGAGTAATTCCCGTCATTGGTAACGGCGTTGTGATTGACCTAAGTGTATTAATCAAAGAACTAGATGGCCTCATTGAAAAAGGCGTTGACGTTTCCAAGCTAAAGATTTCTGCCAACGCACACATAATTACCCCTTATCACGTAACGATTGATAAAGTCTCGGAGCGCTTTTTGGGAAAGCGCGCCATTGGAACAACTGGCCGCGGAATCGGACCGACCTACGGCGACAAAGTTGGACGTTTAGGAATTAGAGTTCAAGACCTATTTGACGAGAGCATTCTTCGCCAGAAAGTTGAAGCCGCGCTCTCGCAAAAGAACCAATTGCTTTCTAAGGTTTACAACCGCGCTGGCATCAAGGCTGAAGAAGTTGTTCGCGAATTGCTAAGTTACACAGAGCGTCTTGCTCCCATGGTTTCTGACACCGCACTAGATCTTCACCTAGCACTGGAAGCTGGCAAGACCGTTTTGCTAGAAGGTGGCCAGGGAACACTGCTGGATGTTGATCACGGTACTTACCCGTTCGTAACCTCAAGCTCACCGATCGCAGGTGGCGCAACCATCGGTACTGGAATTGGCCCGACCAAAATCAGCTCTGTAATTGGAATCCTGAAGGCCTACACAACCCGAGTTGGCTCGGGACCTTTCCCAACGGAACTGTTTGACCAGTGGGGTGAATTCCTGCGTGATAAGGGTTTCGAGTTTGGAACCACAACCGGAAGAGAGCGTCGATGTGGTTGGTTTGACGCTCCGGTGGCCAAGTTTGCAACTCGCATCAACGGTCTAACCGACATCTTCTTGACAAAGCTTGATGTGTTGACCGGAATTAAAGTGATTCCAGTTTGCGTCGCGTACGAAGTTGATGGAGTTAGAACCGACGAGATTCCAGTTTCCCAGTCTGATTTCCACCACGCCAAGCCGATTTACGAAAACTATCCAGGTTGGGATGAAGACATTACCGGTGCAAAGAAATTTGAAGATCTTCCAAAGAACGCACAAGATTACGTTCTAGCGCTGGAGAAACTTTCTGGAACCAGAATCTCCGCGATTGGTGTTGGTCCTGATCGCAACGCGACTATCGTTCGTCACGATCTACTTCGTGCCTAAGGCTTAAAGGCAAGCGGGTAGACCGCATCCAACCAAATACTGTTTTGACCATCTGCTGCAGAAAAGTAGATAGCCGCATCAGCTTTTGCGTAGCCCCCATTTTGGAGCAGGAACTTATAAACAAGCGCTGACTTGTCTTCAGGAACATAACCGAGTTTTAATCCGGAGACAAATACCGCTACTGCTGTTTTACTGTTTCGATTCCCAGGATCAACAATCAAAGTTGCAACATCGTCCCAATCCCTATCATCAATCAAGCCAATGTTTTTTTGCAGGGCAGAAAAATTCGGCGCGTAGAAACTCTCACCAACCACCTCGAAACTATAGCTCTCGTCGCCAATTAGCTCCCTGGCGGAGATTGCAGTCATGGATCGGTTGGCGTCAAGAATGTTTGCTAGGGGCTTGTCACCAACGGTCTTTAGAGTTTCGGCTTCAAGCCCAGCCTTCTTGGCTTTAGAGAAGTAGACCCCAACGGCAATCAGCCCACCAAACACCAACAACAACCAAGGGGCAGCCTGGAAGAACTGCACCGCGAAGGCAAAAATCAGTATCCAAGCAATAATCCCCATACATGTGCGCATGTTTTCCAATCTAGGCCACGGGTAAGACAAATTATTGGTTAACTTGTCTTGTGACCAGCTCTGAATACGCAACCGAACCGGGTGAAAACGACGAAGCCATCGACCGGTGGGGTTCGGCTACTTTGGGGCAAGATCCGCTTCTAGCAAGCTTCACTCTCGAGCCATACTCTCCGGCTCGACCTCACGTACCTTTTTATCGTTTCTTTCACTATCCAGATATTTTGGACTTTCGAGCAAATGGCTTCGAGGTAGAGCACTTTGTTGAAATTTTTGACTCTTTAGACGAGGCCAGATATTCACAAGCACTCCAGGTGCACAGGCTCCTCAGACAACGAGGTGGCTTAGCAGTTTGGAACCCAAGAAGAGCTAGAGAAATCGAGTTTTTGGTTAGAGCTTCGTTACATCGATTTGGCATTTCCGACGTTCCGAATTTGCTGAGAAAAATGCTCGGCCGAGCATTTCCAGACGAATCAATTAGTAACCTTTCCATAGATCTTATAAACGTTTATTTCTGGGGTTGTCTTGCACTTGTTGCAAGAAGATACGCCTGGAAGGAACCCGTACTTGAAAGATATGCCGACTACCTGGAGCTACCCCTATTGATTTCAGGCCTACTTCCAGAGAAGGAACAAAATGCTGCTTAGAAAACTGGCCCTTATATCCACAGCCACTGTAATCCTCACGGGCTGCTCGAGCCTAAGCCTGCCCGATCAAGCAGATGCTCCTGCCTGCGAAGCCATGAGTTCGGTTTTGACTTCAAAACTTGAAACGCTACCAACCGGTGGCTTTGATGCCCTAGCGCTTTCCAGCTCGATAGCTAGTGGGGTTTTATCTGTAGCCCCGGAAGGATTTCAGGCGAATATCCAAAGAGTTACTGATGCATTGGCTACTGACCCAATTAGTGCAACGGAAGTTGCAGCTGCGGCATCTGAGATTGCGATTCGATGTGCACTGGTGGGTGTGAATCTAGAGTTTCCAAACCCTCAGGAGTTTCTAGGCGGTTAGCCAAACAACTCAGGCAAGGTGTTTACCCAAGGCGCACGAAGGTCATCTAGCTTCCATGAGGCCAAGTCTTGAATTTCTAGCTCATCAGTGTTGTCAGTTACACCGATTCTAAGAACTGGAATACCTCTAGCATCACAAAGGCCAACAAACTTAACATCGTCTTCGCGACCCACGCTAACTAGCACTCGACCCGTGGACTCAGAAAACAGTGCAGACGTTCTGTCTACGCCATCTCGTTCGCAAATTTCAGTTAGCCACACCCTGGCTCCCATGTTGAATCTAAGAACCGATTCAGTCAACGCTTGCGCAAGACCACCTTCGGATAAGTCCGTCGCAGATGCAATCAGTCCTTGCAGGCTTGCTCCGTGTAACAGCTCAGCAAGTTTCTTTTCATAGGCCAAATTAACTTTTGGAGGACGGCCACCAAGGTGCGAGTGAATTACATCTGCCCAAACCGAACCATCTAGCTCGTCTTTGGTAACACCCAACAGATAAAGATTGTTGCCATCGTCTTGCCAGCCTGACGGGATCCGTCTTGCAACATCATCAATTACTCCAAGTACTCCAACAACCGGAGTTGGGAATATTGCGACATCACCAGTTTGGTTATAGAAGCTTACGTTTCCTCCCGTAACCGGGATCCCAAGCTCTAGGCAGCCATCTGCCAAGCCAGTAGTTGCTTGCTTGAACTGCCACATCACCCCAGAGTTCTCAGGTGAACCAAAGTTCAGGCAGTTGGTAACTGCAAGTGGGACGGCACCGCTTGTTGCAACATTTCGGTAGGCCTCGGCCAAAGCGAGTTTGGCACCCTCATAGGGATCTAGCTGGCAGTATCTGCCGTTAGCGTCGGTGGAAATTGCAACACCGAGACCGGTTGTCTCCGAAACTCGAATCATCCCAGCGCCATCTGGATAGGCAAGGGCAGTATTTCCTCCGACGTACCTGTCGTATTGATTTGTTACCCATGACTTATCTGCTTGGTTAGGACTAGAGACCACTTGAATCAACTGACTTGCTAAGTCAGAGGAGTTGTCATTGGCTCGAGCTAGCTTTCTTGATTCACCAGTGTATTCATTGAGAGGCTTTTGTGTTGCTGGCTTCTTTACTGGTCTTTCATAAACCGGGCCATCGTGGGCAACGGTTCGTGGGGGTACGTTTACAATTTCTTCTTTACCCCAATTGATGTGAAGCCGGTCCTTTTTGATTACCTTGCCAAGAACGGAGTACTCCACCTCATGGCGATCCACAATTTTCTTGAAGCTCTTTAGGTGCTTTTTAGGGACAATCGCCATCATGCGCTCTTGAGATTCACTCATCAAAATCTCTTCTGGGGTAAGCGACTCATCCCGGAGCAACACATTCTTCAGCTGCACCTTCATGCCTCGCCCGCCATTGGATGCCAGCTCACTCGTCGCACAAGAAAGCCCCGCTCCACCTAAGTCTTGAATACCGGCAACAACGCCAGCTGCAAAAAGCTCAAGACAGCATTCGATCAATACCTTTTCAGCAAACGGGTCTCCAACTTGGACAGCAGGTCTGCGGCTTGGACCGGAGTCATCAAATGTCTCACTGGCTAAAACAGAAACGCCACCGATTCCATCGGCTCCGGTTCTTGCGCCAAACAAAATAACTAAGTCGCCTGGATTTTCGGCTTTGGCAAGTTTCAAATCTTTGTGTTTCAAGGCTCCGATGCTTAGAGCATTCACGAGAGGGTTTCCTTGGTAGACCTTGTCAAAGACTGTTTCGCCGCCAATATTTGGTAGCCCCAAACAGTTTCCGTAAAAGGATATTCCGTCAACCACACCGTGGACGACCCGTGCAGTGTCAGCATTACCTGGCGCACCAAAACGTAGCTGATCCATAACAGCGATTGGCCGGGCACCCATGGTCAAGATGTCGCGAACAATTCCACCGATTCCTGTGGCGGCTCCCTGGAAAGGTTCTATGTAGCTTGGGTGGTTATGACTTTCTACTTTGAAAGTAACCGCCAGACCTTCACCGATGTCCACCACACCGGCATTTTCACCCATTCCCACCAACAGATGTTTTTTCATTTCGGGAGTTACTTTTTCACCAAATTGTCGAAGGTAAATCTTCGAAGACTTGTAGCTGCAGTGCTCACTCCACATCACCGAATACATAGCCAGCTCAGCGCTAGTTGGACGACGCCCCAGTATCTCTCGGATACTCAGGTATTCGTCTTCTTTTAGTCCCAGCTCAAGCCAAGGCTGTTCTTTATCCGGGTCGCTTTTGGCTTGTTTAGTGGTGTCGATAATCATGCGCTAACAACTGATTTCAAAACCGATTGAAAAATCCTTAGGCCATCAATGCCAGACCGCATAGCTACCGGAGAGTCCGGGCCAAAACCAGGCTCGACCGCGTGCTCTGGGTGAGGCATCAAACCAACTACATTTCCGCGTTCGTTTCTAAGTCCCGCAATGTCGTTCATTGATCCGTTTGGGTTTACGTCAACGTACCTAAACGCAATCAGACCCTCGCCCTCTAGCATCTTCAACGTTTCTTTAGTTGCGATGTATCCACCCTCGCCGTTTTTTAGAGGAATGGTTATTTCGTCTCCCACTTGGAAGGCGTTAGTCCAAGCACTGTCAGCATTTTCAACTCGAAGCTTCTGATCCCTACACACAAAATGTTGCTTCTCATTTCGTATTAACCCACCCGGAAGCAGGTGTGATTCGACCAATATCTGGAAGCCATTACAGATTCCAAGAACTGGTAAACCCCCGCTAGCCTTCTTCATGATTGTCCTCATAACCGGAGCTTGAGCTGCGATAGCACCGCAACGAAGGTAATCACCGTAGCTAAAGCCGCCAGGGAGAACTACCGCGTCTACTTTTTTGATTGTGGAGTCTGCATGCCATAAGGAAACGGGCTCGCCGCCGGCGAGTCTGATTGCTCTTGCCGCGTCGCGATCATCTAGAGACCCAGGAAAAGTTACGACGCCAATTTTCATTGCTTAGTCTTGCTCAACAGTCACAGAGACAACATCTTCGATAACGCCATTGGTTAGAAAGCTTTCTGCAATTTTCTGAGCCTCTGCTAGCTGAGACGCAGTTGGCTTTGATGGGTAGTGAAGCTCGATGCGCTTGCCGATTCGAACTGCCTTAATTCCCTTGTGGCCGGAGCGCTCTAATGCTTTCGCAACTGCCTTACCTTGCGGGTCCAATAGATCTTGCTTTGGCATTACCTGAACGACAATTTTTGGCAACTAGTGGCCCCCTATGGTGGCTGAAACAACTTGGGAATACCTTGAGTTTACTGGTTGGCGCTAGTGAGCTTTTTACGCAACTCCGCGTAGCGCGAACTTACTTTTTCGACTAGCTCTGGACTCAAAACCGTTGGTGGATTCGAGCCTTCGGGATCCCAAATTTGGAGCAGCCAGTTTCTAACAATCTGCTTGTCAAAACTCTCCACGGTATTGCCTTGATCGTAGGCGGCTTTGTCCCAGTATCTACTTGAGTCAGGGGTGAGCACCTCATCGGCCAGGACGATGGTTTCACCATTTGGATCTTTGCCAAACTCGAACTTGGTATCAGCAAGTACTAAACCAGCCTTCAAGGCAATTACGCTGGCTTGGTTGTAAATCGCAATAGATGTGTCGCGCAATTGATGAGCTACTTCCTTGCCAACATGCTCGATAACTTTGTCAAAGTCAATGTTTTGATCGTGTTCGCCAACTTCAGCTTTAAACGCTGGAGTAAAAATCGGCTCTTGTAACTTATCGCCATCTTTGAGACCCGAAGGAAGCGTAATGCCACAGATTTTTCCGGTGGTTAGATATTCTTTGTATCCAGAGCCAGCAATAAAACCACGGACTACACATTCCACCGGGTACATATCAAGCTTCTTTGCAACCGTTGCTCTTTCAGCAACTTCACTTGGAGCGGCAACATTTTTCACGCGATGATTCGCAACAGCTAGCTTTTCAAACCAAAAGTTAGTGATTGCAGTTAGGTTCTCGCCTTTCCCAGGAATTGCTGGAGAGAGAATGTTATCAAAAGCGCTAATGCGATCAGATGCAACAATCAACACTAAATCGGATTGTGAAGGATCTTCTGATTCGTAAAGATCTCTTACCTTGCCGCTGTATACGTGTCTCCAGCCAGAAAGCGACTCTGGCAAACTACTCAGCTACCTTGGCGGCGATGTCAGTTCGGTAATGCGATCCCTCAAGAGTAATTTTCGAGATCGCTTTATAGGCACGCTTGCGTGCTTTCTTGAAATTCTTTCCAGTTGCAACAACTGACAAGACTCTTCCAACGGTTGATCCAAAGCACACCTCAACACCTGATACCTGCTGAGCTTTCTTGACACCTTTTATCTCACGCACTGGAGCTTGGCTTGCCGGGTAACCCTCGCTGGCCAGTACAACCGTAACGGCGACATCTTGGGTGAACTGGGCGTCGGAAGCGCTTTCTAGGTGACCGGTTGCTGCCTTATAAAGTAGTGACTCCAGCGGAGTGATGAGTCTTTGAAGAACCACTTGGGTTTCTGGGTCTCCGAATCTTGCATTGAACTCGATGACTCGAATTCCCCTATCGGTAACAATTAGACCGCAATACAAAAGTCCAACGAAAGGGGCTCCTAGCCTGGTTAGTTCATTGATTGTTGGAATCGCAACAGTATCTTCCACCTGTTGAACAAAGTTTTCCGGTAACCAGGGAAGCGGACTGTATGCACCCATACCACCGGTGTTTGGACCTAGATCATCATCGAAAGCTCGCTTGAAATCTTGAGCTGGAGTTAGCGGCATTACTGATTTTCCATCGGAGATGAAAAACAAACTGACTTCTTGTCCTGCGAGAAATTCTTCCACCAAGATACCCATGTGCAAATACTCTCTAGCATGTGCTAGCGCAGCTTTCGAGTCATCGGTAACGATGACTCCTTTACCGGCTGCTAGACCATCCGCTTTGATTACGTAAGGAGCACCAAAGTCCTCCATAGCTTGTTCGACGTCTTCTATGCTCTTGCACTGTCTGGCCATGCCGGTTGGCACTCCGGCTGCCGACATTATTTGTTTTGCAAAAGACTTACTGCCCTCAAGCTGCGCAGCAACTTGGCTTGGACCAAACACAGCAACACCTTGTGCTCTCAAGGAGTCGGAGACACCGGCAACAAGGGGCGCTTCTGGACCGATTATCGTAAGTTCAATTCCTTGCTCGAGGGCTAACTTGTCGACAGCGAGGCAGTCCGTGATATCAATATCTGGTTCACACTCAACCTCTTGAGCAATGCCGTTGTTTCCTGGCGCGACCAGAATATCTTCTGGGTTAGTTCCGGTTCTGATTAGAGATTTCACAATCGCGTGCTCTCTGGCACCTTGACCTAAAATCAGAATCTTCATCTTCCTAAGTTTAGTTATCTTGAACAAAGCAGCATTTGGGGTTTGTAGGCTGGAGCTGTGCTCAGAAGAAGAATCTCCCAACAAGATGGCCAA
Source organism: Rhodoluna sp. (assembly GCA_964202285.1). Lineage (GTDB taxonomy): Bacteria > Actinomycetota > Actinomycetes > Actinomycetales > Microbacteriaceae > Rhodoluna. The sequence continues at coordinate 8,287 of CAXNHQ010000005.1, forward strand.
GCGGCGATCGATAGCTACCAAGCTGGAGCGGCGACCAGCCAAGAGCTAGCTACCGCGGTCAGGTTCTTACTCGAAGAGCTTGGGACTAGATTCCCAGGTGCTGCCGTTGAGGTTCGAGTTCCTCCCCTGGGTGCAGTTCAGTGCGTGGCTGGGCCAAGTCATACCCGCGGCACCCCATCCAATGTTGTTGAGCTTGGGCCGGAAGCTTGGCTTGGGCTTGCCCTAGGAACCGAGAGCTTCGATGACTTGATGGGTCGAGGCTTGCTCACTGCCTCTGGCAATAGGTCAGACCTTACTGATTTGTTCCCTATATTTAAATCGTGAGCCAAACTCCCCTTGTCACAAGCGCAGAGGTAAACATTCGACGCGCTCCCAAGTACTTACATTTTGCTTTGAGTGGTTTTGTTTTGGGAATTGTGACAGCACTATTTTTTGGTCTTAGCTCACCGGCAATCCTTGGATTACTAATTGTGTTTGGCGGAATTGCAGGCGGAGGAACAGGAGTAATTCTTGCACTGCTATTCGATCTGATCTATAGATCTCGCAGTAAAAAACTAACCGCAACGAAAGTCAACGAGTGATTCGCGGAGACGGCAGACTAAATCACGATCTGCTTCCAGGAGAAAAAGGTCCACAGGATCAGTGTGGTGTTTTTGGTGTCTGGGCTCCAGGCGAAGAAGTTTCTAAACTTACTTACTTTGGTCTTTATGCTTTGCAGCACCGCGGACAAGAGTCCGCGGGTATCGCTACCTCAAATGGCAAGAAACTTCTTGTTTATAAAGACATGGGACTTGTCTCGCAGGTGTTTTCTGAATCAGCGCTTGAGTCACTGGTTGGTCACGTAGCAATTGGTCACACTAGGTATTCAACTACCGGGTCTTCGTCTTGGCGTAATGCCCAACCCACCCTTGGAAAAACTGCTTCTGGAACTGTCGCTCTTGGACACAACGGAAACCTAACCAACACCGCCGAGTTGTTAGACATTTTGCGAGCAAATTATCCCGATCAATCAGACAACGAGATAACCGGTGGTAACACCACCGATACCGCAGTGTTAACTGCGTTGCTTGCAGGCAATCCAGATAACTCACTCGAGAACACCGCTATGGAATTGCTCCCCAAAGTAAAGGGTGCATTTTCTTTGGTGTTCATGGATGAGCAGACTCTCTATGCAGCCAGAGACCCGCAAGGGGTGAGACCACTGGTTCTTGGAAGATTAGAGCGCGGTTGGGTCGTTGCGTCAGAAACTGCGGCGCTAGATATTGTTGGTGCTTCATTTGTTCGTGAAGTTGAACCAGGTGAACTTATTGCAATTGACGAAAACGGTTTGCGCGCCAAGCAGTTCGCCTCTCCCAAAAGAGCCGGCTGTGTTTTTGAGTATGTTTACTTAGCCAGACCAGACACTTCGATAAATGGCAGAAATGTCTACGATGCCAGAGTTGAAATGGGAAGAGCTTTAGCCAAAGAGTATCCAGTGGAAGCGGACCTCGTGATTCCAACTCCTGAGTCAGGAACCCCGGCAGCGATTGGCTTTAGTCAGGAGTCTGGAATTCCATATGGTCACGGCCTTGTTAAAAATGCTTACGTTGGAAGAACATTTATCGAACCTAGCCAAACCATTCGTCAGCTCGGAATACGCCTAAAACTCAACCCACTTCGGGAGGTAATTAAGGGCAAGAGAATCATCGTTGTGGACGACTCAATCGTTCGAGGAAACACCCAACGCGCATTGGTTCAGATGCTTCGTGAAGCTGGCGCCAAGGAGATTCATGTGCGAATCTCTTCGCCACCGATTACTTGGCCATGTTTCTACGGAGTCGATTTCGCTACCCGAGCAGAACTAATCGCCACCGGGCTTGCTCCAGATGAAGTACGGATGTCTATCGGAGCTGACAGCCTCGGCTACCTTTCAAAAGAGGGAATGATTCAAGCGTCTGAACAAAAAGAAGGTGAGCTCTGCACCGCCTGCTTTACTGGCACCTATCCGATTGAACTACCAACAGCAGATCGGCTGGGTAAAAACCTATTGGAAAAAGGCGTAGCTACGATCCACCAAGACGAATCACTAAAGAAGGTCTCGAATGACTGACCCCTACGCTGTTAGCGGGGTCGACACACAAGCTGGTGATTTAGCGGTTTCGCTGATGAAAAAAGCGGTGAGTGCAACACACAACAAAAATGTCTTTGGATCCCTAGGTGGCTTTGCAGGAGCAATGGATGTTTCTTTTCTAAAAAACTTCCAACAGCCAATTCTTGCCACCTCTACCGATGGAGTTGGAACCAAGGTTGCCATCGCTCAGGCGATAGATAAGCACGACACCATTGGCCAAGATCTGGTTGGCATGGTTGTTGACGACATTGTGGTCATGGGAGCTAAGTCGATGTTCATGACCGATTACATTGCCTGCGGCAAGCTTGTTCCCAGCCGAATAGCTGAAATTGTCATTGGAATTGCTAAGGCATGTAGCGAAGTGGACGTAGCTCTGTTGGGCGGAGAAACTGCTGAGCACCCAGGTCTGCTGGGTGAAAACGAGTATGACGTTGCCGGCGCCGCTGTTGGCGCGGTTGAAGCGGCCAAAGTTCTTGGCCCCGACAAAGTTAGAACAGGCGACGTTGTCTTAGGACTTGCCTCCTCCGGGCTGCACTCCAATGGCTTTTCTTTGGTGCGCAAAATAGTTCAGGACAGCAAGCTTGATTACACCCAGTCGGTTTCTGAGTTTGGATCAAAGTCTCTTGGTGAAGTGTTAATTGAACCAACGATGCTTTACTCGGGAGTTCTAAACCAACTACTTGAATCAGAGCTAGGTGATTCTGTACACGCCCTCAGTCACGTCACCGGAGGTGGAATTGCAGCAAATCTTTCCAGGATTTTGCCAGTTGGTGTCTCACTAGAAATCTCGAGGGCAAGTTGGTCACCTAATGAGGTGTTTAGGGTGCTTGCTGAGTGGGGGGCTTACCAACTCGAAGCTCTTGAAGGGACTTGGAATCTAGGTTTAGGTTTCGCAGCCGTTGTTGAAGCCTCTGCGGCCAGCGCAATATCAACAAAGCTAAATCAACTGGGTATCAAGACTTGGCAATTGGGCGTTCTAGAAAATGCGACGGATGTTTCAGGTTTTGTTACTTCAGCCAAAGGCGTTGAGGGCGGAGCAGTCCGCTTGAGCGGAAGCTACGCCTAAGAACTAAACCTCTGGGTAGAAATTAACTGCCCCTCGAACCCAGACAGTAACTTTCATTCCGATCTCTGGAGCGAATGGGCCCGAAGACCTTGCTCGAATTAGTTGCTTGGGTGTTTGGACATCGACAACTGCATCGTGACCAAAGAACTGCCTACCAACAACCGTGGAGTCCCCGTTTAGATCTGGTTGCAAATAAAAGTTCTCTGGTCGAATAGCAACTTTTCCTTTGCTACCTTCGGCAGATGAATTCAGTGGCGTCAGGTTTCCTAGCGAAGTCACAACTTTGCCAGACTCAATTACTCCGGCAACAATAACTGAGTCACCCAAGAAGGTAGCAACACCAAGATCTACCGGAGACGAGTAAATCTCGCGAGGGTTTCCAATTTGAGCAAAGTTACCGTCACGAAGCAGTGCAACTCGATCGGCAATCGAAAGTGCTTCTTCTTGGTCGTGGGTTACCAAAATTGTGGTGGAACCGGTTTTATCCAAAACCTCACGAACATCATCGCGAATCTGCCCACGTAGTTCTGCATCTAAAGCTGAGAAAGGCTCATCTAACAAAATCAACTCCGGTTCCGGAGCAAGCGCACGAGCCAATGCAACGCGGTGCTTTTGACCACCAGATAGCGCTGAGCTATCTGAAGATTCAAAAGCACTCATCTGAACTAAATCAAGCAGGGCTCTAACTCTTGAAACCTTTGCTTCTTTGGATAGGCCCTTCAGACCGAATGCGATATTTTCAAAAACGTTAAGGTGTGGGAAAAGCGCAGCGTCTTGCGGAACGTATCCGACCTTGCGCGCTTGCGCAGGAATCAAGATTCCTTCAGCAGCCACTTTCTTACCCGAGATTGAAATCTCACCAGTGTCCGGTGCATCAAAGCCTGCGATCAATCTAAGCAAGGTGGTCTTGCCGGATCCCGATGAGCCCAGAACAGAAACAAACTCTTTGGGGGCAATTTCAATAGAGAGATTCCGAAGCACAGGCTGAGACCCGAACGACTTATTGAGGTTAGAAATTTTTAGAGTCGAGCTCACTGGTATCGCTCCATCTCCATAGGTTCTAGATCTTTTCTGATGGCTCGATTTAGAAGCCAGGCTGGAAAGCCAGCCAGCACTACCAAAAGTAATGCATAAGGTGCCGCAGCGGAAAAGGCAGCTACCGAAGTCTCGGTCCAGAGCCTGGTTGCTAGCGTTTCCATGCCTGTTGGACGAAGTAACAAAGTGGCGGGAAGTTCTTTCAAAACGGTGAGAATCACAAGAGTGGTAGCCGCAAAAATACCAGGACCTGCAATCGGTAAGACAACTTTACGAAGCGTCTGCAATGTTGATAAACCAAGAGAAGAAGACACTTCGTCTAGTGCCTTTGGAGATTGACGAATTGGAGTTGAAACCGCCGCCAAGGCGTTTGGTAAGAACAACGCCAAGTAGGCAATTAGAACCAACAAAGTAGTTTGGTAAACCCAAGGCACAACTTGGTTGGAGAAAAATACCAGCGATAGCGCCACAACAATTCCCGGGGTAGCGTGCGTGAGCCAAACCGATCGCTCCAGAACGCTTGTAAACTTTCGGCGATGCCTAATTGTCAATACAGCAATTGCAAGAGCTGCAAAGGACGTTAGTAATCCTCCAGAAACTGCTAACCCCACCGAGTTTGCCAGTGCACCTAGAACCCCAACCCAATCAACTAAGCCAAAGCCTTGGATGCTCCAACTAAGCAAACTACCAAGGGGCACCAGCAAACAAACTGTTGCTAGTCCTAGCAACATCAAAACCATTGGAATTTTCCATTTTCCAAGTTCAATCAAACCCAGCCTGCTGGCAATTTTTCCAGCTGCGAATGTTTGACCCCTTGCCTTGGATTCAAAGAAGAGAACCAAGATAGTGACTAACACTAAAACAAGCGCTAGCGCAGCAGCTTGGTTTCGATCAAAACTTGCTCGATAGGCGTTATAGATCGCTCTAGTAAATGTGTCGTAACGAACAATGCTGACCGCACCAAAATCACTGAGTACATAAAGGGCGGAAAGTAAACCACCAGATACTGCAGCGGTTCTGATGTTTGGCCACGTAACTTTTCTAAACACCTGAAATTTTGTTGCTCCTAGAGATTGCGCTACCTCTTCGGTTGCGGCGTCAAATCTCACGAGTGCGGCAGATACGGCTAGATAAACCAGCGGGGAAGTGCCCACGGTTAGTAGCAACCAAGCAGCAATGAATCCGCTGAAGCCTGGAATAACTGCAATCCAGGCATAAGCGGCAACATAAGAAGGTATAGCAAGAGGAAGTGCCGCTAGAACAGAGAAGATCTTTCTGCCTGGAAGGTTGGAGCGGATTGCAACCCAAGCCTGCATTGAACCAACAATCACCGCAGACACCGACACCGCAACAGCTAGCGAGAGCGAATTGATAATTAGCTCGAGAGTTCTGGTTTGAAAAATCAACTCTGCAATCTCGCCTAATCCAATGGTTGCCACTCGAACCAGTAGGTATATCAATGGGATTAGAGAGATTAACACGGCCGAAACCGCCACCAGCAAAATTACCAGCGGTGGTCTTGACCTAAGTGCTTCGATCAGAGCAGTCCGGCCTTTCGAATCAGTTCGAGAGTTTCGGCTAGCGAGTCGAGATCGGATAAATCAATCTTGGGTGCCTTGATCTGCTCGAAAGGTCGCAAACCATCAGCATCTGGGACGCCGGTTAGTGAGTACTCCCAGGTATTTTGCACAAAGTAGTTTTGGGCGGTATCGCCAAGTAACCACTTAACAAAAAAGTTGGCGCTTGGGTTATCTGAGAGAACCGAGACACCAGCAACATTGATTAGGTTGCCTGCGTCTTCATCTTCAAACCAAGCAAGTTTGGATTTCAGGGTTCCAACACCTTTTTCGTTCTCCAGTTCGAACCAGTAGTAATGATTTATAAGACCCGCGTCAACGACTCCGTCTTCGACAGCTTGCATGATTAGGCCGTTCTTTTCGAATAGAACTGCATTTTCTTTCATGGCAACCAAGAAATCCTCTGCCGCCTGGTCACCTTCGGTGACCCGGATAGCGGTTATGAAGGCTTGGAACGATGCGTTGGTTGGTGCAATTGCAATGCGTCCTTTCCAACTCGGATCCATCAAGTCCTTATAAGAAGAAGGAATCTGCGTTACCTTTGCGGGATTAATCACCAAGACTCTGGCACGACCAGATACTCCAACCCACTGAGAGTCTTTCGATTTATAGGATGCACCCACCAGGTCAGTGATATCGGTGGGAAGTGACTTAGTTACTCCCTCTTTGGCAAGAGCACCAAGTGCTCCAGCGTCTTGGGAAAAGAATACGTCGGCTTGAACGTTGGAGCCTTCTTCGAGGATTTGAGCTGCCAGCTCGGCTGAGTCTCCGTATCTGACGTTTACCTCTATACCGGTTTCTTGGCTGAAGGTATCAAGTAGTTCGGTAATCAGAGTTTCACTTCTACCCGAATAAATAGTTATTGAGTCGGAAGAGTTACCTGCGACGCTCACACAGCCACTGAGGGCGATTATGGGTGCCAGCGCGAGCGCGGCTACAGAGAGACCTTTTTTCTTCGTATTCAATTGGCACTTCTTTCAGTTTCGGATCGAATATCATTTCGACCGTCTGGTTCGCCCAGCAGCGGCTGCTACTAGGACTTTAGAGGCCTCAAGAGTTTTTGGTTGACTCTTCTTCGCCTTCTTCTTCGTCGTAGAGCTCGGCCCACTTGTCTTCGTAATCAGGCTCAGCCGAGCCTGAGGGTGCGGTGAGTTCTTTTTCTAGCGCGCTGTAATCGGTAGAAGGGCTGAAGTACTTCAGCTCGCGAGCTACTTTGGTGTGCTTTGCTTTTTGACGGCCACGCCCCATGGCGAGACCCCCTTTTTTGTCTTGGCCACGCCGATTAAGGCGCAGAATCGATGAAATCTGCTCCAAGTTTAGCATCCGAGGACCCTGTTTGGTCTAGAGCAATATTGAAGCTGTGAGGAAGCTAACAGCCGGAAGCAACAGATTCAAAACAATATTTAGTGAAGCCCTACCCAGTTGTTTCTTAGCAAAAAGGTCGTGGGTTTGAGCTGCAAAAGTTGAAAAGGTTGAAAGCCCGCCGGCCAAACCAACAATCAGCCAAGTACTTTCTATTGATCCAGCAACTGCCAATCCAGCAATAAATGACCCAATTGAATTAGCCAGCAATATTCCCCAAGGTAGCTTGCCGGACCAAATGCTGAGCCCATATCTTGTTACCGCCCCGAAGCCTCCCGCTAGGGCTACTAAAACAAAACTCATTGCAAGACTCATTTGGCACCAGCTCCGCCTGCAAGTATCAAGCCCAGTCGGTAAGCGGCAACCCCCACAAGTAGTTGCGTTAAAACCACTAGCCAATAAATTGGCCCAGCAGCTGATAACCCAAACTCGGTACCCGCAGTGATTACCGCGAGACCACTCATTGTTGTGAATCCGCCCAAGAAACCAACTCCCCAAAACCCCTGCCTGGTCGAGGAAGCAAAGAATCTGTTGGCGGTGACAAAACCCAAAGCGGCAGCGCCCAAGAGATTGACGATGCTGGTTACTACTATTTGGCTTTGGGGCAAAGTGCCGACCAGAATCTCGATTGAGTATCTAAGGGAGGTTCCGAAAGCTCCGGCAGCAAAGACTAGCGGGAGCAATTGTTTCGAAACCATGGGCATGGGGTAGATGCTACCCGCACATGGTGGCTCCGACCGGCGTCGATCCGGTGACCTAACGATTTTCAGTCGTTCGATCTACCAACTGAGCTACAGAGCCTTGTGTGGTCAAGCCACCCCCATTCAATAAAAGCCCTCAAAAGAGGGCTTCTAAACCAGCGACCCTGACCGGACTTGAACCGGCGACCTTCGCCGTGACAGGGCGACGCGCTAACCAACTGCGCTACAGGGCCTCGTTGCTACGAGCCACACATTTGTGACCCCAA
>CAXNHQ010000006.1:0-16377 GCA_964202285.1 Rhodoluna sp.
AGCAATTGAGCTGAAGGAGAAATTCACTGTAGTGATTGTTACTCACAACATGCAGCAGGCTTCTCGCATTTCAGACATGACTGCGTTTTTCACTATTGCAGACACTGGCCTTCCAGGAAAGTTGATCGAGTACGACAAGACAGACAACATTTTTTCAAACCCAAAGGAAAAACAGACCGAGGACTATGTCTCGGGAAGGTTTGGCTAGAACCGCTCGGAAAGACTCTGGTGTTCAACCGCGACAAGTCTAGGTTTTTTCCCAGAAGTTGTTAGATGAAGTACAACGAATTCGGCTGGCTTGAGAGCCTTGGCCTCGAGGATTAGTTTTTTCAACTCCGGCTCTGCGAAATTGGCTAAAACTTCAGTAATTGTTGGCAGGGCTGGTCGATGCGTGCAAAGCACCGAAGATCTAGCATCCGTGAATAGTTGTTTTGCTACCTTCGCCGTTCTCTTTGGACCCTTAGAGTTTCCAACCTCAGAAAGCTCACCACGCTCAATCAGCTTGTATCGATGTGATTTAGCATATGGACTTATCGTGTCACGGCAACGCCTCCAAGGGCTAGTAAAGACCCGTTTTGGGCCATATGCACTCAGTAAAGAGATCAATTGTTTGGCTTGTTTCTTCCCATCTGGAAGCAACGGTCTTTTCCCATCTTCACCGACATAGTCAGCTCTTGGCGTAGCGGCAGCGTGACGCAGGATTATTAGTGGCTTGGTTTTGAGCATTCCGTTCTTTCTCAGGTCTACAACACCTTGGAGTAAGTCACGATCTTGCTGGTAGCTAAGTCTAGAAAATGCCTTTTCTACGGTAAGCCAGACCACCTCAGAGATTTCATCGTTTGGTTTGAATTTGGAATCGGCAACTGCCTTTTCGCTAACCCGAGCCGCCCAGTAGTGCACAACTTTAGTCTTTGACTTATCTATCGCGTACGTCATGGTGCTGAGAGGGACACCCAACTTTATTTTTAGCCCTGTTTCCTCCTTAATCTCGCGAACTGCGGTCTCCGCAAGGGTCTCACCAGGGTCCACTTTACCTTTAGGGAAAGTCCAGTCCTCATACTTGACTCGATGAACGAGTGCTACAAGAAGGTCACGCTTTTCCTCGCGCCAACAAACTGCTCCAGCAGCGTAAATGTCCACGAAACTAGCTAGCCTGTCGCTGCGTTATTGAGCCCATAACAGCGTCCTGGAAATCCCCCAGAGGTGTTCCAGAACTATCTAACTGCTTTCTTTCCCACATACCATCGGCGTTTAGGTCCCAACCGGAGATTTCTTCAGACATAGCAAGGGCGAACATTGTTCTCGTTCTTTCAAGGTGCTCTGGGTCAATCAGTCGTACTAACGTCTCGACGCGACGGTCTAGGTTTCGATGCATCATGTCGGCCGAGCCAATAAAAGTCTTTTGCTCGCCGCCACCAACGAAGCTAAAGACTCTGCTGTGCTCAAGGTACCGCCCTAGGATTGAACGCACGCGAATGTGTTCAGATAAACCCTTTACTCCCGGCTTCAAGGCACACATTCCTCTTACCAAGATGCGAACGGGCACCCCAGCGAGGGATGCTCTGTATAGCGAGTCAATGATTCCTTCATCGACTAACGCGTTGACCTTGATGTCGATACCAGAAGGTTTACCAGCTTCGAGATACCCAATTTCTTGGTCAATAAGATCTGTCAAACCCTCTCTTACTCCTAGAGGCGAAACCATCAGGGTTTTGAACTTTGCCTCGGGGGCATACCCCGATAGGTGGTTAAACAATTTGGTCAGATCTTCACCAACCGCCTGCCTCGACGTGAGTAGACCAAAGTCTTCATAAACTCTTGCTGTTTTTGGGTTGTAGTTTCCAGTTCCAATGTGGCAGTAGCGCACCAACTGCCCCGCCTCCTGTCGGATAACGAGTGCCAGCTTGCAGTGGGTTTTTAGTCCCACCATTCCATACACAACGTGCACACCCGCTTGCTCCAGCTTTCTTGCCCAGGTGATGTTGTTTTGTTCATCAAATCGAGCCTTAATCTCGACTAGAGCCAAGACTTGCTTACCTGCCTGCGCTGCTTGAATCAAGGCATCGACAACGGGTGAATCACCTGAGGTCCTGTAAAGGGTTTGCTTTATCGCCAAAACGTTGGGGTCTTGCGCTGCCTGCTCGAGAAACTGTTGAACGCTGGTCGAGAAAGACTCATAGGGGTGATGCACTAGGAGCTCACGCTTTTTTAGCACACTAAAGATGTCTAGTTCTTCGTCGTCTCGGGGACGAAGGTACTTATTGGTCAGCACCTGATGGGGTGGATTCCGAAGCTCTGGACGAGTTAGAGCTGCTATATCCTGAAGTCCCGTTAGATCAAGCGGTGAAGGCAGGGTGTAAACATCCTGCTCCGAGATGTCGAGCTCTCTAATCAATAACTCAAGAACCTTAGGGTTCATGTCTGTGGCTATTTCAAGACGAACAGGAGGGCCGAATCTTCTGCGCAGTAACTCTTTTTCCAGGGCAAGGAGAAGGTTTTCACCTTCATCTTCATCTACATCCAAGTCTTCGTTTCGTGTCACGCGGAAGTTGTGGTGCTGAACCACTTCCATTCCAGGGAACAACAGCGAGATGAACTCACCGATTACATCTTCCAATGGAACGTAGCGAACCTCCGAAGTGTTTGCCCTCGAAGGAATCAGAACGAATCTTGGAAGAAGGGGAGGAACCTTGACTCTGGCAAAGTGCTCACTCGGGCTCCCAGCCTTCTTTAGGACAACTGCAAGGTTTAGGGATAGCCCAGAGATGTATGGAAATGGATGGGCCGGGTCGACAGCAAGCGGGGTGAGAACTGGGAAAATGTGATTCTCAAAGTAGGTCCTAAGCGAATCCTTCTCGTCTTCTCTAAGCTCTGGCCAACGAACCAAGTGGATTCCGTTTTTTTCTAGTGCAGGCTCAATTACACCAAGAAAAAGTTCTGCATGGCGAAGCTGCAATTCATGGGCTTCCTTAGAGATACCACTCAGCACCTCCTTAGGAGATAAACCAGATGGGCTTCTAACCGCTAGCCCCGTTGCCAGTCGACGCTGGAGGCCTGCGACTCGCACCATGAAGAATTCATCCATGTTGGAGGCAAAAATGCTGAGGTAATTTACTCGTTCCAGAAGCGGAACAGTCCCGTCCTCGGCCATTTCAAGAACTCTACGGTTGAACGCTAGCCAGCTAAGCTCCCGATCTAGATAGCGATCGGGTACCAAGCCATGAGGTGATGTGGGCAGCGTTATTGCCATGGTTTCTTCGGACATAATCCAATATTGACACGACTAGCGGCCCTAGTGGTTAAATATTTTTGAACTATGCGTCTATAAGGTCCGAATCTGTTGAGTTAAACCGGTAACCGACATTTCGAACGGTCGAAATCAGGCCTTCAAGGTCTCCTAATTTGGCCCGAAGTCGACGAATGTGGACATCTACAGTCCTACTTCCCCCGAAGTAGTCATATCCCCAGACTTCGCTGAGTAGCTGATCTCGCGAAAAGACCCTGCCTGGATGTTGAGCAAGAAACTTTAGCAGTTCGAATTCTTTGTAAGTAAGATCAAGTGGCTTCCCATCAACTTTTGCAGAGTAGCTCGACTCGTCGATTACTACACCTGAGGCATTAATACTGCCGACTTCTCTTTCAGCTCGATACTTTGCCATTGCTAGTCGAATTCGCACTTCAATCTCAGCTGGGCCGGCAGAGTGAAGAATGATGTCACTCGAGCCCCACTCAAAGTTCATAGCCGCAAGGCCACCTTCGGACAAAATAACAACGAGCGGTACAGAAAGCCCGGTAGAGATTAGGATCCTTGCAATTGCCTTCGCCGAAGCAAGGTCAGTTCGGGCATCGAGAAAAACCAGATCATGTTCTGGGGCACTTACCAGGCTTGCCGGCTCTGCGGAGATACATCTAACTCGATGGCTAAGCAGCCCTAGAGCAGGCAGAGCTTCTTGTTCGGACTCTGAAGTCAAAATCAGTAGCTGCGCCATCCCACATCCAAATCTTTTTGCCAAGTTTAGCCCTCAAGTTACACGCTTACGGCATGATTGGGATATGTCCAAACAGTGGGGTCAAATCCTAAGCATCTGGGTAATTGTTGCCGCTCTAGCGGTTTGGGCAATCGCATCACAAGTGGCCCTAACTGCCCCAGAGTGGTTTGGGACAATCCTCGCCAGTTCAGTTGCTTTGGTTTCGCTTTATCACTTGTTCCGGGTCAAGCCCGAGGGAATCGTTCGCAAACTGGTCTACGTTGGCGGAGGAAGCTATTTGATTTTGGCAATCGCTACTGGCTACGTGTTTTTGGCAAGTTAGACTAGGAAAATGCTTGCTCTTGAAATATTCTTCACCGGCCTACTGGCCTTGGCTTCCTTAGCTATAGGCTCGGTGTCACTCTTGGTTCTTTACAAGCTGTTTAAAGGACAAAAATAGTTGTTGGTTGTGCCAGAGGGCTTACCACTGGAACTTACCCCTTTTGCCTTCCTTGTTGGGAAATGGTCTGGGTCGGGGGTAATCTCCTACATGCACAACAAAGACAAGCTTGAGCAGGAATTCAACCAATCTGTTGAATTCTCTTTTGACAACCAATCTGTGTTGGGTTACGTTTCGAAATCGTCGCTAATTGATGGAACCCCATTACCAGCGGAGGTTGGGTTTTGGAGATTAGCAAAACCTCCCGAACAATCAGACCCTGGACCAGGACTCCTTTTGGGAGCGGGGCCCAAAGCAATTACCACTCACGAGCAGCTTGAGACTCTTCGAAACAAAGATGGCGGCTTCGACATTGAGGCATCGATTCTTCACCCCAGTGGAATTAGCGAGTTATATGTCGGGCAAGTTAAGAGCGCCAGAGTGGACCTAGCAACAGATGCCGTTCTAAGATCACAGTCGTCAAAAGAGTATCGAGCTGCAACTCGAATGTTTGGACTAGTCGAAGGTGCACTGTTATGGGTCTGGGATATCGCAGCACTGGGAAACCCAATGGCGTCACACGCTTCGGCGAGACTCGAAAGAGTTGAATAGTTGCAGATAAAAAAGCATTATGGCAATCCGATGATTGAGCAGCGCAGTTTGTTTCAAGGTGAATCCATTTGCTTGATGGATCCAGTAGGAATAATCTCGGTTACTGGCTTAGATCGATTGACTTGGCTACATTCCTTACTTAGCCAAAACCTCAAGGACCTAAAGCCTGGCGAATCCATTGAGGCATTGCTGCTCGATCCACAGGGTCATATTGAACAGCAAATCAAAATCATCGACGATGGAAAAACAACTTGGCTAGTTGTCAATCAGGAAAACACCGCACCGCTTCTGGATTGGCTGAGCAAGATGGTCTTTCGAATGAAGGTTGAACTCAACAATCGATCTGCTGACTTTGCTTCATTTGGCGCTTGCAAACCCAAACCGGAACTAGCTTTTGTTTCCAATTCCCATCCGTTAATCTGGAAGGACCAGTGGCCCGGAGTTACCCCGGGTGGACACCGATACTCAACTAGGGAAGTCGAATATTCTTGGTTTGAGCACATTATTGAAGTCAGCCAAGTTGCCAAAGCTGTGGGTCAAATTAGCCTTGCTGGGACCATGGCCGCTGATGCACTTCGACTGGCTGCTGGACGCCCACTTGCTTTATCCGAAATCGACGAGAAGTCGCTTCCGCACGAATTGGATCTATTGGCAACCGCTGTGCATTTAGCTAAGGGCTGTTATCGAGGTCAAGAATCGGTTGCTAAAATCCACAACCTAGGTCACCCACCGAGACGACTGACTTTCTTGCACTTGGATGGCTCCGAGCATTCATTGCCAGACGTAGGAGACGAGGTTAGAGTCGCCGGGCAGGAAAAAATCGTGGGCAAGGTAACTTCGGCAGCCCAGCACTTTGAGATGGGCCCAATTGCTTTGGCAGTAATCTCGCGGTCGGTCGCCGAGGACGCAGCACTGGAAGTTAGCTCCAGCGGTGGACCGATTGCAGCCACTCAAGAGGTTATTGTTCCTCAGTCAGCTGGAAAGGTTGTTGAGGTTCCCAAACTGCCACGTCTCAAGCTTGGCGGCTCAAGCAAAGCGCCTAAACTTAGAGAATAATGACTAGACAACACACTCTTATCTTGCTTCGGCATGGCAACAGTACATGGAATCAGAAGAATCTGTTCACCGGCTGGGTTGATGTTGATCTAAGCGAACAGGGCAGGCAAGAAGCCAAGCGAGCAGGCGAATTACTTACGGAATCGGGGCTAGAGCCAGATATTGTGTACACATCGCTATTGAGGCGAGCCATAAACACCGCAAACATCGCTTTGGACACCTCTGATCGAGGCTGGATAGAGGTGAAGCGTTCCTGGAGGTTGAATGAACGTCACTATGGCGCCCTGCAAGGCAAAGACAAAGCTCAAACCTTAGAAACTTATGGCCCAGAGAAGTTCCAGCTCTGGCGCAGAAGCTTTGATGTCCCTCCTCCTCCAATCGAAGATGGGGACCAGTACTCGCAAGCTGGTGACAAGCGTTACCAAGACTTAGGCAGTGACCTTCCCCGCACTGAATGTTTGAAAGATGTCTTGATTAGATTTATGCCTATTTGGGAAGAGATAAAGGCAGATCTGAGTGCCGGCAAGACAGTTTTGGTGACCGCCCATGGAAACTCACTTCGGGCATTTGTGAAACTTCTGGACGGAGTTTCAGACGAAGATATTGCAGAGCTCAATATTCCCACAGGGTTGCCCTTGGTATACAAACTAGATTCCAGATTCGAACCAGTAGTTAAAGGCGGAGAGTATCTAGACCCAGCCGCGGCCGCCGCCGGCCAAGCAGCAGTTGCCAATCAAGGTAAAGGCTAAATTCAACTACTAGTCTGTTTCCTGCCACTCGCCAGTTGTAAGGTAAGTAACTTTTGTAGAAATGTCCACCACGTGGTCGGCAAATCTTTCGAAGTAACGGCTTGCCAATGTCACATCTACAGTAAACATTGCGTTTTCTTTCCAGTTCTCTGACAGGACAATCTCAAATACACTGCGGTGCAATTCGTCTACTCTTTCATCTTCGGCCTGAATTGCCCTGGCTGATTCGACGTCTGCATTCTTGAGTACTTCGGTTAGTTTGTTGGCTAGCTGAATATCTAGCGCTCCCATTTCCTCAAAGGTTTTTCTCAGCACGTCAGGCACTGCAGATCCTGGATAGCGGTAACGTGCGATAGATGCAATGTGGCTCGCCAGAGCCCCCATGCGCTCCAGACTTGCACTAATTCGAAGAGCCGAAACTAGTACCCTTAAGTCTCTTGCGACAGGTGACTGGCGGGCCAGAATTCGGATCACGAGTTCATCAAGGGCCAAAGCCTTTGCTTCGTTGGTATCAGAAAGAACTAGCGCCTCATCTGCTTGGGTAACATCATTGGTCAAAAATGCTTGAGTCGCCTTCTGTATGATCGAGGCTACGGACTGAGAAATCTCAACCAGGCGCTCCTGAACTTCTTGAAGTTCACTCTGGAATACTTCACGCATAGTATTTGCCTTCCTTGGGTTAAGTTGCTGAATATCCCACCCATTGGTTAACGGGAGCCAAATAAACACCAAACCTAACCCAAAATTACCCCTATTTTGTGGGTTATTGGCACTTTGACGGCATTAGTGGGTCATATGGTTAACATTATGAACACATTCGAGCTACCGGCCATCATTCTTGGTGTCCTGCTGGCGCTCGCGGCTGGCACTGCACTCGGCTGGAAACTAGGAAAGAAAAGCCCGAAAGTGGAGGAAGCAGAAACTGACGCCTTCCCAGACCTAGTTGCGGAAGTTTTGGAGTTGATGGGGTCAGTTGGCCTGGTTGTAGATGTTTCAAACAAAGTGGTGGGAACAAATAGTTGGGCCGAATCATTTGGACTAGTAGACCGAGGGTTCTTAGTTCATGCCGAGATAACTGATTTAGTAAAGCGCTCTAGATTAGGGTCCGATATTGAGTCATTCGAAGGAATTTTGCGGGTTGGACTAGCTCAAGAAAAAGTCTCAGTTTTCGCTAAGTCCAAGCTAGTCGCCGGGGACTATGTAGTACTTGTTCTGGAGGATCGAACTAGCGACATTAGATTAGACAAAACCCGAAGAGACTTTATTGAAAACATTTCTCACGAGCTAAAGACTCCCATCGGGGCTATTGCACTTCTGTCTGAGGCTATACAAGAAGCCGGTGATGATCGTGAATCGGTTTCAAAATTCGCTGCTAGCTTGAATAAAGAGTCCAGCAGACTAACGCTATTGGTTCAAGACATCATTAACCTTTCAAGGTTGCAGTCTGAAGAGGTAATTGCGGCAGCAGAGCTTGTCGATCTCACTGATGTTGTAACAGAAGCCATAGACAGAAATGAGCAGCTTGCTTTCAACAGGAAAATTCAACTCGTTTCAGACCAAAGTATGAAACTAGAAGTATTTGGAAATAAAGAAATGCTCATTACCGCAGTTAAGAATCTGATTGAAAATGCAATCACTTACTCGGATCAAGGCACCAGTGTTGGGATTGGGTGTAGCGTTAAAGAAAACATTGCTGAGATTACTGTGACCGACTCGGGGTCTGGAATATCTCCCGAAGACCAGCAAAGAATATTCGAAAGATTTTATAGAGCGGACCCGTCCAGGTCGAGAGAAACCGGGGGGACAGGGCTTGGTCTTAGCATCGTCAAACACGTAGCCAAGATTCATCGCGGGGAAGTGAAACTGTTCTCTCAGGTGGGAGTCGGGTCGACATTCACACTTCGGATACCACTTGCAACAGCAGCGGATCCAGTAACTGGAACCATCGCCCTAGTTTCGGAAGGAAAATAATGGCCAAAGTGCTGGTTGTTGAAGACGAACAGTCATTACGTGAGGCGCTGGTGTTCTTTCTTGAGAAAGAAGGTCACGATGTGATTGTTGCGGTAGATGGCGAAGACGCTATTCGCGTCTTTGAGAAATCCGGTGCAGACATCATTCTTCTTGACCTGATGTTGCCAAAAATTGATGGTAATCAAGTTTGCAAACATATAAGAATTAGCTCTAACGTGCCAGTAATCATGCTTACGGCCAAGGATTCAGAAATTGACAAAATTGTCGGGCTCGAAATTGGTGCCGATGATTACATTACCAAGCCTTATTCAACAAGAGAATTACTGGCAAGGATTAAGGCTGTCTTGAGACGACAAGTCGAGCCCCCAGTAAATGCTGGATCAGTTTTGGCTGCAGGGGAGCTAAGGCTCGACTCAGATCGGCATGTAGTGACTCTAAATGGAAACCAACTGACGCTGCCGCTCAAGGAGTTTGAACTACTGGAACTTTTGATGGAGAACGTGAACCGGGTTTTGACCAGAGGTCAAATAATTGATCGGGTTTGGGGATCTAACTACTTTGGCGACACTAAGACCCTGGATGTTCATATCAAGAGGCTTCGATCAAAAGTTGAAGAGGATCCTTCCAGGCCCAAATACATTCAGACCGTTCGCGGCCTGGGATACAAGCTAGAGGTCTAGAAAGTCTTTACTTCTCAATGACTTCTGGGCGGTAGTTTTCCAACTGCTCTATTAGGTCGCGATATTCGCTCAAAGTACCGTCCAGTACTGGCACCTGCATGGATCCGTTGATTGTGTCGCTCTCTAGAAGATATAACTTGGCGGTTTGACCGGGGACCTCAACAACAGGTACGTCAATAGGTAAATTGCCGTTGAATCCGAAGTCAATTTTTGATCCAGCCGGGACATCGAAGAAGAAGTCCGAGCGTTCTTCAGTTTCGGGGTTTATGTATTGGAGCTTCACTGTGACATCTTCTGTTGAGGCACTAACTAAAGATCCAACTAGAAAGCCTCTTCCAGTGTCACTAACCAAGTACATGAAATTTCTTGCCTTGACGGATTCGAGATCCACTTGTTGCCCATCGCTAGGAGCGTAGGGCTGCAATGAAGCCACATTTCCCGTAAAGGAACAGCCAGTTAAGCTCAACGACAGGGCAACAATTGCAATACCGGTAGCTATCTTGCGAACTAGCACAAATCCTCCTTGGGGGGCATACCCACCCAGTTTACCGCAGGAATAAAGGCCATACCTGTGGTAAAATAGTGGTTTCTGAAGGGAATCCAACAAATGAAATTCGAAGTTGGCGAAACCGTCGTTTATCCACATCACGGCGCAGCCAAGATCGTTGAGGTCAAAAACCGCAGCGTTCGTGGCGAAAAGCAAAAGTACCTTCAACTAAAAGTTGCCCAGGGTGATTTGACCATCTGGGTACCAGCAGCCAACGTCGAGATGGTTGGGGTCAGAGACGTTATCGATCGCAAGGGTGTCCAGCAAGTATTTGATGTGCTGCGCGCAGAATTTATAGAAGAGCCAACAAACTGGTCCAGAAGGTATAAAGCAAACCTTGAGAAGCTGGCATCCGGTGATGTCGTTAAGGTTTCTGAGGTAGTTCGAGACCTTTGGAGAAGAGATCAGGATAGGGGCCTTTCGGCAGGAGAAAAGCGCATGCTTGCTAAGGCTCGCCAGATTCTGGTTTCTGAACTAGCCCTTGCCAAAAAGACCGACGAAGAAAAAGCGTCAGTCTTGCTGGATCAAGTACTCGCCTCTTAGGGAAAGAGTAGACCGATGACCCAACGCTATGTGGCGGTGGTGCTACTAGCTGCAGGCAAAGGTGAGCGCCTAGGCGCAAAGGCTCCGAAAGCTTTCGTTGAGCTCGAGGGTAAGTCACTTCTGGAACACAGCGTTTTTCGAGCGCTCGCGATGGAGAATCTAAAGCAGCTCATAATTGCAGTTCCTGAGACCCATCTTGAGCAGACCCTTGAATTTGAAAAGCAGCTTTCCAGTCAAGGCGTTGATATTCGAGTAGTAGTTGGTGGTGCAACCAGACAGCAATCAGTTTCGGAGTCACTGGCAGCGCTTTCCGGCGGAATTGATATTGTCCTTGTGCATGATTCGGCAAGATCACTTGCCTCAACAGATTTATTCAATCGAGTCGCTGCGGCAGTAGATGAAAACCAAATCGGCGTTATCCCTACTTTGCAAGTTGCCGATACCATCAAAAAATATAAAGGGGATGTGATTCAAGAAACTATTGAGCGCTCTAACTTAGTGTTAGCTCAGACCCCGCAGGGTTTTCCAGCAAGCGTGCTTGTATCAGCCCACGTTGCTGCCACCGAGCAGTTCACTGACGATGCAGCTCTAGTCCAATCCTTTGGCGGAACTGTGATGATGATCCCAGGCGAAGAACAAGCCATGAAGATAACCACCGCCAAGGACTTTGAGCGAGCACAGTCGCAATTGTTATCTCACGCCAAAACGGGAATCGGTTCAGATGCCCATCGCTATAGCGATGATTCCAGCAAGACTTTGTACCTAGGTTGCCTTCCATGGCCAGGGGAACGAGCACTCGAAGGACACAGTGATGGTGACGTGATTGCTCACGCTATGGTGGACGCTTTGCTATCTGCCGCGAACCTTGGAGACATCGGTTCAAATTTTGGAACCGACCGTCCGGAATACTCGGGAGCTTCTGGAGAAGTCTTTTTGCAAGGGGCCCTGGAATTACTCAAGCAGAACGGTTTCGAGCCCGTGAATATCTCAGTTCAACTAATTGGTAATCGCCCAAAACTTGCCCCCCGAAGACTAGAGCTAGAGGCACACCTTGGGGGCATTGTTGGCGCACCGGTCAGCGTTTCTGCAACCACAACCGATGCAATGGGATTTCTAGGAAGCGATGAGGGACTCGCCGCTGTGGCCTCTAGTTTGGTTCGAAAGGTAGGCTTGGGCTCGTGACCCTCAAGCTTTATGACTCCCGAAGCCAGTCGCTGAGGGACTTTGTTCCTTTGGAAAAAGGAAAAGTCGGAATTTATCTGTGTGGACCAACGGTCCAATCCTTGCCACATCTTGGCCACCTTCGCTCCGCGCTGGTTTACGATCAACTAGTTCGCTGGCTTGAAGCTACAGGTAGCCAAGTGACTCTGATTAGAAATGTCACTGACATCGACGACAAAGTTCTGCAAAACGCTGCGGCTGAAAATAGGTCTTGGTGGGGTTTAGCTTATGAATGTGAACAGGCTTTTGCCAGTGCCTACAAACTACTAAACATTTCAAACCCAAGCTACGAGCCCCGAGCCACCGCAAACATTATTGACATGATTAGTTTGGTTCAGCAGCTAATCAGCAAAGGTCACGCCTACCAAGTGGATAACTCAGCGGACGTCTTTTTTAGCGCAACCAGCTGGCCCTCCTACGGAGAGCTCACCAACCAAACCAAAGACGATCTAATCAACGACACCGAAGCGGATTCCCGAGGCAAGAAAGACCCCAGAGACTTTGCGCTCTGGAAGGCCCACAAGGATAACGAACCTATCGATGCCTCTTGGGAATCCCCGTTTGGTAGGGGAAGACCTGGTTGGCACATCGAATGTTCAGCAATGAGCGTCAAGTACTTAGGAACAAATTTTGACATTCACGGTGGGGGACTAGATCTTCGCTTTCCACACCATGAAAATGAGTTAGCGCAATCTACTGCGGCCGGACACAAATTCGCCAACTACTGGTTACACAATGGACTAGTAAATGTGGCCGGCGCAAAAATGAGCAAGTCAGCTGGTAACTCAATTTTGGTCAAAGACGTTCTAAACGAATCCAATGCTCTAGCAGTTCGTTACTATCTTGGCTCTGCTCAATACCGTTCGGTCCTTGATTACAACCAGGGAGTCATTGAAGAAGCGGAAGCCGCAATTGAAAGAATTGCCGCATTCTTGAATAGAGCCGGACGAAAGCTTAGTAAAGAGACCTTAGCTAAAAGCTCCAACAAGGTATCAACTTCGCTACCAAAAAAGTTCATCGAAGCTATGAACGATGACTTGAACATGCCAGCAGCCCTCGCTGTTCTTCATGAGAGCGTGCGAGCAGGTAACGCCGCTTTGGATTCAGACAAGTTTGAGGAAGCTACGGAAGCCTATTTTGCTGTTCTGGGTATAGTAAACGTGCTGAACATAAATCCACTGGATAGCGTCTGGCAAAGCCAGGGATCAGCAGACGAAGCTCTCAAGTCGCTGGACATTCTGGTTCAGTCACTGATTGAACAAAGAAATGTAGCAAGAGAGAATAAAGATTTTGAAACCTCTGATCGCATCCGTGATCAGCTCAAGATAGCTGGAATCAACCTCGAAGACGAAGCCGGCTCAACAAATTGGAGCCTCGGTGCCTAGTAAATCTGCAAGACCAGGATCTGCCAAAGGCAAAAAGGGACCAAGCGTTGGAACAGGCGGTCACGGAAGAAAAAGGCTGGAAGGCAAGGGCCCTACCCCCAAAGCAGAGGACCGCAAAGGCCACAAAGCTTTTCGCGCCAAGAAGTCTGCTGACAAGAAGAAAGCCGCTGGTATTCGAGTAGCCCGTAAGGGTGAATTCGTGGCTTCTGGACCAAAGACTGCGGGGGTGGCTGGTGCAGCCGCGCGCAAGGGTAGACGAATAACTAAGGCAACCGAAAGCTTCGAGGTATTATCCGGTAGGAATTCGGTTCTAGAAGCGCTTCGAGCAAAAGTACCCGCAACAACTCTTTATCTTGCTACTCGTATCGAAATGGATGACCGAGTAAAAGAGGCAATTCAATTAGCGAATCTTAGAAAAATCCCAATTAGTGAAGTAACCCGCCCGGGGATTGACCGATTGACTGGTTTTGATTCTGTTCACCAGGGTGTTGCGCTACAGGTTCCCCCTTACAGCTACGCACACCCGATGGAACTACTGGATAAAGTGCTATCCCGAGGCGCAACTCCACTATTTGT
This sequence comes from Rhodoluna sp., assembly GCA_964202285.1. Lineage (GTDB taxonomy): Bacteria > Actinomycetota > Actinomycetes > Actinomycetales > Microbacteriaceae > Rhodoluna. The sequence continues at coordinate 13,748 of CAXNHQ010000006.1, forward strand.
TGCCTTGGATGGAATAACGGATCCAAGAAATCTGGGAGCCATTATCCGTTCGGTTGCAGCCTTTGGCGGGCACGGAATTATCTTGCCACAGCGTCGATCAACCGGTGTTACCGCTGCGGCCTGGAAAACCTCAGCCGGTGCTGCCGCTAGAGTGCCAGTCGCGTTGGCTGCAAACTTGAACGCAACTCTAAAAGAGTTTAAGAAAAGAAAACTTTTCGTAGTCGGATTAGACGGTGGGGGAGAAATGTCTCTACCGAAGTTTAATTTGGCTGGCGAACCAATGGTTCTAGTTGTTGGTTCTGAAGGCAAGGGACTTTCCAGGCTGGTTCAGGAAAACTGTGATGCCGTTTTATCCATTCCAATAGCAAAAGAAACCGAGTCATTAAATGCTGGAATAGCGGCGTCAGTTGCTCTCTATGAGATTTCAAAGGCAAGACCCAAGTTTTAGCCCTCGTTGAGACGCTCTCCAGTTTCAACATCAAAGACGTGCATGATTCCGCCTTCTGGGTCGAGCCAGACATTTTCACCCTTGTTTGGATGGTCTCGTCCATCGACTCGTGATACAAGTTCAGTTTCTCTACCATCGATCTTCGCAACACCATACAGGTAACCATCCGACCCGAGTTCCTCGATTACAGCTACCTCGACAGAGATTCCCTTGTTCTTCGAAACAGAAAGGTTCTCAGGTCTAACACCCAAGGTGACCATTTTTGCCTTGGTCTTGGACAAGACTGAACTTGGGATGGGAACCACTGCGTTTCCGAACTGAACTCCACCATCCACGATAGAAACCTGTAACAAGTTCATGGAAGGAGAGCCAATAAACCCGGCAACAAAAACGTTTACTGGGGTTTCGTATAGTTGACGCGGAGTTGCAACTTGCTGGAGAATTCCGTCTTTCAAAACCGCAACTCGGTCCCCCATGGTCATGGCTTCAACCTGGTCGTGCGTCACATAGACGGTGGTGACTCCAAGACGCCTTTGCAAAGATGCAATCTGAGTACGGGTTTGAACTCGCAATTTGGCGTCTAAGTTAGAAAGTGGCTCGTCCATTAGGAAAACCTGAGGTTTGCGAACAATTGCTCGACCCATGGCAACTCGTTGACGCTGACCACCGGAGAGTTCCTTTGGCTTTCTGTTTAGGTAAGGCTCGAGACCCAAGAGCTTTGCTGCATCAAGAACTCGCGCTGCGCGCTCTTCCTTGGCAACGCCAGCAATTTTTAGGGCAAATCCCATGTTCTCGGCCACGGTCATGTGTGGGTAAAGAGCGTAGTTTTGGAACACCATCGCAATGTCGCGATCTTTTGGTGGAACACCGGTGACATCACTCTCACCAATGAAAACCTTGCCTCCGTTTACTTCTTCCAGACCGGCAAGCATTCTGAGGGTTGTGGATTTTCCACAACCAGATGGCCCAACCAATACAAGAAATTCGCCGTCTGCGATTTCTAAACTAAGCGAATCAACTGCGGGGGTTTTGCCACCCGGGTAGGTCCTAGTGGCATTTTCAAACCTTACTGATGCCGTGATGAAACTCCTTCACCGGCAGGTACGTGCCGGACGATCCTTTGTGAAAACCACCAACCGAAGGCCCCGATAGGTACTTTCAAGTATCCCACCCGGAACCTAACCAGGCCAAAATAGCGCTTCCCAAAACCTCCTGTAAACTGTCAAAATGACCTCAAATACCCCAAGACCAACAAGATCTGAACAACGTGAAGCTGCCAGGGCAAAGGCTAAAGCCATGCGTGAGCAGCAAAAGAAGGGTGACAGGAGAAACCGCATCCTTATCCAACTAGGAATCGCTACTTCGGTCTTGGTGGCAACTGGAGCAGTGGTTTTTGCTGTCTACTCGGCGAGCACTCAATCCCAGGCCGTCCCGGTAAATGCAACATTCAATGATGGAGTCAAGGTAGGAAATGAGCTCAAGCTTTTTACTCCCACCAGCACGCCACCAGAGACTGAGGAGCCTCCGGTAGAAATAGTTATCTATGTTGACTACCAGTGCCCAATTTGTGCGATTTTTGAAATTCCAAACAATGACCAACTGAGAAATTTTGTGGAAACCGGAGCGGCCACGCTAGAAGTCCATGCATTATCGTTTCTAGATCGTGCGTCGCCCAACCAATTCTCCTCGCGCGCAGCTAATGCGGCCTACTGTGTTGCGGATTATTCGCCTGACAGTTTTTTTGACTACAGCGCAAGAATTTTTGAATCTCAGCCACCCGAGAGCACACCCGGTCCTGAGAATGCAGATCTGATTGCCTTTGCTGAAGAAGTCGGAGCCTCCAATATTGAAGAAATCACTACCTGCATCGACACAAAGCAATTTAAGCAATTCGTAGAGGATTCCACTACAAGAGCCCTCAAGGATCCAATCCCTGGCACTGATAACAAAGTCACCGGGACACCTGCAATTTTCGTAAACGGTCAGCAGTACACCTTCTCAACAAACGATGAATTAGCCAGCCCGGCTCGGTTTGCACAGTTTGTTCAGCTGGTTGCAGCTGAAACTGTAACCCAGTAGCTCACGGAAAATACCCTAGCTATTCTGGCCTGGGGGTTTTGAAACCATGCTCATCCAGCTCGTGCTGAGCATTAGTTTTTAGGTAGGCTAGAGCGGTACTTAG
>CAXNHQ010000007.1:0-15610 GCA_964202285.1 Rhodoluna sp.
CTGTTTCTACTTCACCAGAGTGAACGTAGCAACTAACCAAAGTAACCTTCTTGTTTCCAACTTTAAAGACACCTTCTAGCCATCTACCGGCAGAATCAAAATCTTTTGGACCAAGGGTTGTCTTGGATTCCAAAGCGGGAACTTTGCTAACTAGAGCAACCCCAGCTCTTCCCTTAGCGGATGCTTCGTCGTGAAGAATGTGCCACTTACCGCCGTTTGTGGCAAGCCCACCGTGCTGATCAAAGAGTTCATAAAGATCTGCTCTACTGGCTCTAACTTCTTGAAGGGCCAAAACATCTGCGGTGGATTTTTTCAGCCAGTCACCCATGCCGTTTCGAAATGCTGCACGCACGCCATTGACGTTGATTGTTGCAACTTCAAATGGTTTTTTAGCCGGCACTAAAAGCTCACCAGGACGGCGTCACCTTGAATCGCAACAGTGACTTTTCCCAAGGCTTGTTGCGCTTGACCCCTGATTACAGATCCATCGTCAGCGTTGAAAATAGAACCGTGACTATCACACTTGATTTCAGAATTAGCAACAGTGCTCATAACAAAACCAGCATGGGTACACACCGCGCTAAATCCTCGGAAGACAGCCTTGGTTGGTTGAGTAATCAAAATTGGAACACCCTCAACATCAAACCTTTTACCTGAGCCAACGGGAATGTCGGTTGTTTTGCAAACTTCTATCCCAGTCGCCGAGGTAGCTTCTGGAGTAGGAGAGGTAGAAGAAGGGGTGGGAGAAGAACTTGATTGGGTTTGCGTTGTAACCTGCGGTGTGCACGCTGCCAAAGCGGTGACGGCGGAAACGCCAACGGCTGAGGCGATAACGCTCCTGCGGGAAACCATCAGGGCTTGCCTCTTAGAATTGCCTGCTTTACCTCGGCAATAGCCTTTGTCACCTGAATTCCTCGAGGACATGCCTCGGTGCAGTTAAAAGTTGTTCGGCAACGCCAGACACCTTCTTTATCGTTCAAGATATCTAACCTAAGCTCTGCACCCTCGTCGCGAGAATCGAAGATAAAACGGTGTGCGTTGACGATAGCTGCTGGTCCAAAGTACTGACCGTCAGTCCAAAACACCGGGCAGCTGGTAGTGCACGCTGCACACAAAATGCACTTTGTTGTGTCGTCGTAGCGCTCACGCTGCTCCGGAGACTGCAATCTTTCTTTTTCTGGATTTGCCCCGGCAATTAGGAACGGGTTTATGTCGCGGTAAGCCTTGTAGAAAGGCTCCATGTTAACAATCAGGTCTTTCTCAACCGGAAGGCCCTTGATTGGCTCCACGTAAATCGGTTGCGTGATGTCTAGATCCTTGATCAAAGTCTTGCAGGCAAGGCGGTTTCTGCCGTTGATTCGCATGGCATCGGAGCCACAAACACCGTGGGCACAAGAACGCCGGAAGGTAAGCGAACCGTCAATTTCCCACTTGATCTTGTGAAGAGCATCTAATACTCGATCGGTGCCATACATAAGTACGTCGTAGTCAACCCACTTTGCTTCTTCGCTGGTCTCCGGGTCAAACCGGCGCACCATCAGAGTTACCGTGAATGACGGGATTTCTGCAATTTCTTTGACGCTTTCGACCATTAGTACTTACGCTCCATAGCTGGGTAGTTTGTGACGACCACTGGTTTCCAGTCAACCCGAATGTCTTCACCCGGTTTGGTCGGAATCATCTTGGTTTTGTAAGCCATGGAGTGAACCATGAAATCTTCGTCGTTTCTAGTCTCGTAATCTTCGCGGAAGTGGCCCCCGCGGCTTTCTCGGCGCTCGCGAGCTGTCATAACCAAAACCTCTGCCAGGTCAAACAAGAAACCAAGTTCAATTGCTTCTAGTAGATCCGTGTTGAATCTCTTGCCGCGGTCCTGAACTGCGATGTTTTCGTAGCGCTTTCTCAGCTCAGCTATCTTCTCAAGGGCTTCATTTAGAGAGTCTTCGGTGCGGTAAACCTGAGCATTTTTGTCCATGGTTTCTTGTAATTCTTTTCTTAGAATCGCAATCTTCTCGGTACCAGTTGAGTTTCTGGTAACTGAGAGAAGAATTTCCACTTGGGCCGTAGCGTTTTCAGGAACTGGAACGAACTCAGCATCCTTGGCGTATTCAACAGCGTAGATACCAGCACGCTTGCCGAAAACGTTGATGTCCAGTAGCGAGTTGGTTCCCAAGCGGTTGGCTCCGTGCACCGAAACACAAGCGCACTCACCAGCAGCATACAAACCTGGAACAACTGTGTTGTTATCACGCAGTACTTCGGTTTTGATGTTGGTAGGAATACCACCCATGGCATAGTGTGCGGTTGGAAAAACTGGAACCGGTTCGGTGTAAGGCTCAACACCAAGATAGGTTCTTGCAAACTCTGTGATGTCTGGAAGCTTGGCTTCAATTACTTCTGGTGGAAGATGAGTTAGATCCAACAAAACGTAGTCTTTGTTTGGTCCCGCTCCTCTTCCTTCACGAACCTCGTTAGCCATAGCCCTGGCAACCATGTCGCGAGGAGCAAGATCCTTAATTGTTGGAGCGTAGCGCTCCATGAATCTTTCTCCCGATGCATTTCTCAAGATCGCACCTTCACCGCGGGCAGCTTCAGAAAGCAAAATGCCAAGTCCTGCCAAACCGGTTGGGTGGAACTGATAGAACTCCATGTCCTCTAGCGGAAGCCCCTTACGCCAAATGATTCCAACACCGTCGCCTGTCAGGGTGTGAGCATTGGAGGTGGTCTTAAAGATCTTGCCAAAACCACCGGTAGCAAAAACAATCGATTTTCCTTGGAAGACGTGAAGATCTCCGGTAGCTAGCTCGTAGGCAACAACCGCTGCTGGTCGCTCAACTCCATCTACCTCATTCATAACTAGGTCGAGAACGTAGAACTCATTGAAAAACTCAATGCCTAGCTTCACGCAGTTTTGGTAAAGGGTTTGCAAGATCATGTGACCGGTTCGGTCTGCGGCGTAGCAAGATCTTCTAACCGGTGCTTTTCCGTGATCCCTGGTGTGTCCACCAAAGCGTCGCTGGTCGATTTTGCCATCCGGGGTTCTGTTGAATGGAAGACCCATGTTTTCTAAATCGATAACTGCCTGGACAGATTCCTTGGCAAGAATTTCGGCGGCGTCTTGATCGACTAGGTAATCGCCACCTTTGACGGTGTCGAAGGTGTGCCACTCCCAGTTATCTTCTTCCACATTTGCAAGGGCTGCAGCCATTCCACCCTGAGCTGCACCAGTGTGAGAACGAGTAGGGAACAGCTTGGAAATCACTGCGGTGCTTAAGTGAGGACCTGCTTCAATTGCAGCTCGCATGCCAGCGCCACCGGCACCAACAATGACAACATCGTGCTGGTGAAAGTGAGTTTTTGTAGCGGTGTCGCTAGTGGGCAATTACAGAATCCTTACTGAGCTGGGCAAAACGATGGCAGCGCGTCAGGAAGAGCACCGATTGGACATGGATCAAATGTGAAGATAACTAGGGTTCCTAAAGTAATCAAAGCGGCGCAAACGCTCCAAAGTGTTACAACCAGTGTCTTTCTGACACCTTCTCTTTCTGTGTAGTCGTTGACTATCGTTCGCATACCGTTGGTTCCGTGAATCATGGCAAGCCACAGCATTGCAAAATCCCACCACTGCCAGAACGGGTCTGCCCACTTACCGGCAACAAAAGCGAAGTTGATTGCCTTGATGCCACCTTCTGGAACAACCAGGTTGGCAATTAGGTGCACAAAGATTAGGAAGATTAGCAAGGCACCAGATACTCGCATGTAGATCCAGCCGTACTTTTCCAAGTTCGCCTGTTTTCTTGAACGAGGTGAATTTGGTGTTTCAATTACTACCGACATCTGCTACCTCCTAACCGAAAACGTTCATTAGATGACGTGGTGCAAAAGCTGCAAAAACGGCGAACGAGATACCAACCACAACCCAGAACATGACATTTTGGTACTTGGCTCCCTTGCTCCAAAAATCAATTAGTGCAACTCGGATTCCGTTTAGCCCGTGGTACAAAACTGCCGCCACCAACCCAAGCTCCGCCACACCAATAAGAGGTGTCTGATAGGTGGAAATCACGACGTTGTAGGCCTCAGGGCTGACCCGAACTAGCGCGGTGTCGAGGATGTGAACAAGTAGGAAGAAAAAGATAGCAACACCGGTAATTCGGTGCAGCACCCAGGACCACATACCTACTTTTCCGCGGTATAGAGTCCCTGCTGGCATTTGAGGCAAGTAATTCTCCTATGGAGTCAGATGGGCTTTGGCTTAAATTCTAACCCTGAAACAATCCCCCTATGCTCATGCACCCAAGGTGAGCTAGGGTTTTTCTTGTCATGGCAAATCCAAGAAAACCTCAAGACCGCTTTCACGCTGTCATCCCAGCCGGGGGAGTCGGCAGTAGATTGTGGCCACTTTCTCGTGCGGCCGCTCCAAAGTTTTTGCATGACCTAACCGGATCTGGTCAAACCCTGCTCCAAGACACCTGGGATCGCATTGTTCCTCTGGCCTCAGCCAAGCGAACCATGGTTGTTACTGGCTCTGCCCACGAACAAGCAGTCCTTGGCCAATTACCTGAGCTTTCGGCAAATAACCTTGTTATTGAATCAAGCCCGAAGGATTCAACAGCAGCCATAGCGCTCGCGGCAGCTATCTTGGCCAGAAGAGAGCCCGATGTCATCATCGGCGCCTTCGCTGCCGATCATGTGATCACTGACAGCAAGGCATTTCAGGACGCAGTCAAGCAAGCCATTGAGCTAGCAGCCACCGATCGGATCGTAGTAATAGGTATCACCCCAACTGAACCTTCAGTTGGCTTCGGATACATCAAATCCGGCGACGCTTTGGAAGTGTTGGGAGCTCCATCTGCTCTAGAGGTTGAAAAGTTTGTTGAAAAGCCCAAGCTGGAACGTGCAAAAAAGTACGTCGAGTCAGGTAAGTACCTCTGGAACGCTGGAATGTTCATTGCTCCCGCGGCACTATTACTTAGGCAGCTTGCTAAGTCCGAACCAGAGCTTCACGCAGCGATTCTGGAATTGGCTGCGGCTTGGGATACCGATAACAGGGATGCCACAGTTGCCAAGCTGTGGCCAACTTTGAAAAAGGTAGCAATTGATTACTCAATTGCTGAGCCCGCTGCTGAAGCTGGGCTAGTTGGCCTAATTCCAGGAAAATTCAGCTGGCATGATGTTGGAGATTTTGCTGCCATTGCGGAACTGCAGTCCCAGGGCAGAAAAAACAATTTGGCGGTTCTGGGATCGGCCAGAGTGCTATCTGATGATTCGAGTGGAATTTTGGTTAGTGAAACCAAGCGCATGATTGCCATCATCGGACTGGAAGACGTCATCATCGTGGACACCCCAGATGCACTCCTGGTGACCAATAAGGCAAACGCCCAAAAGGTTAAAGCTTTGGTTGATTCTTTAAAGGCAACCGGTCACGACGAGATTCTTTAACCAAACTCACTTTGGTATCGTTTAGGTCACGAAAGCCGTAATCAGCGGCGTTTCGGACATTTGGACCTGTTTTCGTCAGGTATTCTCAAGTCATTACGTCAGACGTGATCGACATGACTGACACCCAAATAGGAGGAAATAAGTGAAGCTATTTTCACGCTCAAGTGCTGTAAAGGCACTTTCACTAGCGGCTGTTTCAGCACTAGTACTCTCTGGTTGCGCAGCTGCACCAGAGGACGAAGCAACAGTAGAGCCAGGATCAGTAGATTTCCTAGCTTGTGCAGTATCTGACGAGGGAAACTGGAACGACAAGTCCTTCAACGAAGCTGTTTACACAGGTCTAAAGCAGGCAGAGACTGACCTAGGCATTTCAATCAATGCCCTAGAGTCTGCAACTCCAGAAGACTTTGAGCCAAACCTTCAGGCAAGCGTTGACGCAGGATGTGACATCATCATCGGTGTTGGATTCGCACTTGGCGACGCAATCACCAAGATTGCTGAAGCTAACCCTGACCTTGACTTTGCTCTTGTGGACTCAGAGTCAGCAGCCAAAAACGTTAAGCCATTGCTATTCGAAACTGCTGAAGCAGCTTTCCTAGTTGGTTACGCAGCAGCTGACTACTCAACCACCAAGACAATCGGTACCTACGGAGGACTTCCTTTCCCTTCTGTTACTGACTTCATGACCGGTTACTACAACGGTGCACAGCAGTGGGCTAAGGACAACGGCCAGACTGTTACGGTTCTTGGTTGGGACGCAGCTGGACCAGAGTCATACACCATGATGGGTGGATTCGCTCCAAACAACCCAGAGGGACTCGCTATTGCCAAGACTCAGATCACCGGTGGTGCTGACGTTCTCCTTCCTGTTGGAGGAAACCAGTTCACAGCTGCTCAGTCTGCAATCGATGAGCTAAACCCAGATGCAGTAATGATTGGTGTTGACGTTGACATCGCTGCTGGAAACCCAGATCTAGCGAAGTACATTCTTACCTCAATTGAGAAGAGAATGGCAATTGCAACATTTGATGTCATCAAGTCACTTGTTGACGGAGCTGCATTTGACGCAACTAAGTATGTTGGAACACTAGAGAACAAGGGTGTTGGCTACTCAGCTTTCACCGACTTCTCCTCCAAAGTTAGCTCTGGTCTAGTAGACAAGCTAGCTGAGCTAGAAAAGGGCATCATTGACGGCACCTACAAGCCAAAGGGCTAGTAGCTAAAAAACCGTTGAAGGTCGGGTGCTCCCTCGGGAGCATCCGACCTTCACTTTTTTATGTGAGATAATTTCTTCATTGAACTTGAGTGCACATAGGAGTGCCGGATGAAATTAGAGCTAAAAGGAATCACCAAGAGATTTGGCGCCCTTGTAGCAAATGACTCAATCAATCTTGTTGTTGAGTCTGGAGAGATTCACTGTCTGCTTGGAGAAAATGGCGCAGGTAAATCCACTCTGATGAACGTTCTTTACGGCCTTTACAAAGCTGACGATGGTCAGATCCTGATCGACGGGAAGGCCACCAAGTTCTCTGGCCCTGGAGATGCGATGGCCGCTGGCATCGGCATGGTGCATCAGCACTTTATGCTCATTCCGGTATTCACGGTTGCAGAAAACGTAGCATTAGGGCACGAGCCCACCAACAAATTAGGCGTTCTTGACTTAGACGCAGCCAGAGCATTGGTGCGCGAGATTTCGGATCGATTCGGGTTCGATGTTGACCCAGACGCTTTGATTGAGGATCTACCGGTCGGAGCTCAACAGCGGGTGGAAATCATAAAGTCCCTTGCTCGAGACGCCAAGATACTGGTTCTTGATGAACCCACTGCAGTATTAACCCCGCAAGAAACCGACGAGCTAATGGACATCATGCGAGGTCTAGCAAAGTCGGGTACTTCGATTGTCTTTATCACCCACAAACTGCGCGAAGTAAAGGCTGTTGCAGACAAAATCACTGTGATTCGACAGGGTCGAGTTGTTGGGGAAGCCAAGCCAAGCGCGGAAACAAAAGAGCTTGCCAGCATGATGGTTGGTCGAGATGTTGGGCTAACCGTAGAGAAGAACCTTTCCAACCCTGGCAAAGTTGTGTTGCAACTCGACCGAGTATCTGTTTTGGACGATCGAGAACAGCGGGCTGTGAACCAAGTTAGTTTTGAAGTTCGAGCTGGCGAGATTCTCGCGATTGCCGGGGTGCAGGGAAACGGCCAAACAGAACTAGCAGAAGCAATTCTTGGGTTAAGGCCCGTTTTGTCTGATTCGGGCGACGTCAAGATTTCTGGAGCTAACATCAAAGGCAAGTCGGTAAGGTCAGTTCTTGAAAAAGGAGTTGGCTACGTTCCAGAGGACAGAAAGAAGAACGGACTTGTTTCTGAATTCTCCATCGCCGAGAACCTCATGCTTAATGGTTCATTTTCAAAACCATTTGCAAAAGGTTTCGGTATAGCCTTCGGAGCCCGTAATCGGATTGCTGATGAAAGAGTCAGAGAGTTTGATGTTAGAACAACCTCCGCCCAGACTCCAGCCGGAAAACTATCGGGGGGAAACCAGCAGAAAGTTGTTTTGGCTCGCGAGCTTTCTAGAGACGTAGAGCTTCTGGTAGTTTCTCAACCGACTCGCGGTGTTGACGTTGGTTCGGTTGAGTTTATTCATGAGCGAATAGTCAAGGAGCGAAACGAAGGTAAAGCAGTGTTGCTTATTTCAACCGAGCTGGACGAGGTATTGGCTTTGGCTGATCGAATCGCGGTTATGTATCGTGGACAAATTGTTGGAATCGTGGATGCAAAAACAGACAGAGCAAAACTCGGCCAGATGATGGCGGGGGTCGCAGCATGAGTGCAACTTCAAGACAAGAGCCAATAAATTGGAACGCAGCCTTGAAAGAGATTCTTTCTGGTGGGCTGACTCGCACAATCCTTTCGGTAATCCTGGGATTTGTCGTTGGTGCATTTTTCATGATTGTCTCCAACAAGGAGTTTTTACAGAGCGTTGGATATTTCTTTGCCGACCCACTGGCTAGCTTGCGTGCTGCCGGAGATGTTGTAAGCGCTGGCTACGGAGCACTTTTCAAGGGTGCAATCTACAACTCCAACGCTGAAACATTTGAAGCTGCTATTCGACCTCTAACTGAAACTCTGCGACTAGCTGGCCCACTTATTGCAGCAGGACTTGGTATAGGTCTTGGTTTTAGAGTCGGGCTTTTCAACATTGGTGGAACTGGCCAGCTAATTTCTGGAATGATTTGGGCAACATTTGTTGCTACACGAATTGAGCTACCTCCAGTTATTCACTTCATTGTTGCAATTTTGGCAGCGATAGTTGGTTCTGCGTTGGTGGGTGCATTTGTTGGTTTTCTCAAAGCTAGAACTGGCGCCAATGAAGTAATCACAACAATCATGCTTAACTACGTTATTGTCAGTTTTTTCAATCATTTACTTCTTGATAACAACCTGCTTCAAGGGGCGACTGCTGGCGGTCACACCAAGTCCGATCCAGCATTCGAAACGGCGAGACTGCCAAATCTGTTCGGTGAGAATTTTGCTCTGAATCTAGGCTTCATACTTTCTATCGTCGCTGTAATCATCTACTGGTGGCTAATGGAGCGTTCAACAATCGGCTTCAGGCTTCGCGCTGTTGGCTTCAACTCTTCTGCCGCACGAACCGCTGGAATAAATGTTGAAGGTACTTATATTCTTGCTTTGGGACTATCCGCAGCTTTTGTTGGAATTGCAGCTGCCAACCAGGCGCTGTCTTCAACCGGTGGTGTTACACCAACCACGCATGCAGGTATCGGCTTTGACGCTATTACAGTTGCCCTTCTTGGTGGATCAACCGCTTCTGGTGTATTACTAGCGGGTCTTTTATTTGGTGCCTTCAAGGCTGGATCGTCTGCAATTCAGATTGAAGGGATATCTCCAGATGTTCTTGGAATCGTTCAAGGAGCAATAGTTTTGTTCATCGCCGCACCACCTCTTATTAGAGCAATCTTTAGGCTCCCACCAGCTCAAACAACCAGCATGCTCAGTGCACTGCGGTCAAGGCTGTTTAGTCGAGGAGGGAAAAAGTGAGCAACGTGACTGTCAAGGAAGTTCGGGAATCTTGGAAGACCCCAGCAGTGATGGGCGCTTTGGCCATTGTTGTTCTAGTGTTCTTCGGGATTCTAGGCAAGAGCGAAATCGTATCCTTTGAGCTAACTGGAGACCGAGAACTAGTTCAATTTCCAAACATTGACATTAGCTCCGCACTTCTTGGGACATTTGCCGGAGTTTTGCTGCTACTGATAACTGGCTACGCGGCATTCAAAGTCAGTAAGAATCAACGCCCATCAATTAGGCTCTCCATGCTCTTTGGTGCAATTGCTCTGGTTGCCCTTTTGGGCTGGCTCGCGGGTGGAAACACGGTTCCGGTTGCTTTCATTCTCGGTTCGGCCCTGGTTTTGGCAGTTCCAATCGTGCTTGGAGCCATGGGTGGCATCATGAGCGAACGAGTTGGAGTGGTCAACATCGCTATTGAAGGTCAGCTACTCACAGGTGCTTTCATGGCAGCTGTTGTCAGCACTCTCACTGGAAATCAGATTCTTGGAATGGTTTCAGCCATGATTACCGCTGGGTTGTTCTCAGCGATACTAGCTGTGTTTGCAGGTCGATTCCTAGCTCAGCAAATAATCGTTGGTGTTGTTCTAAATGTTTTGGCAATTGGAATTACAAACTTCTTGTACCAGCAGTGGGTAACAGAGGACGAATCCGCTACCAACAGTCCTGGTACTTTTCCAATAATTTCTATTCCGTACCTTGGGGATATCCCAATAATCGGACCGGTGTTATTCCAAAACAGAATTACGGTGTATTTGGCAATCGGAATTGTCATTGTTTTGTGGTTTGTACTTTTCAAAACAAAGCTGGGACTTCGTGCGCGGGCAGTGGGAGAGAATCCTCTGGCAGCAGACACCGTTGGAATTAATGTTGGCCGAACTCGCTTCTGGTGGGTCACACTCGGTGGCTTACTTGCAGGTTTAGGTGGAGCGGCAATGACTATCGGAAGCTCGGGCTCCTTCGGCCGCGAGATGTCTGGAGGATTGGGCTTTATCGCTTTGGCGGTTGTGATCCTGGGACGCTGGCACCCTGGATATGCAACTGCAGCTGCGTTGCTTTTTGGTTTTTCCATAATCCTAAGAATTTGGGGAGGTCAAGTAAGCCCAGGAATTCCTTCGAATCTGATAACCATGGTCCCTTACTTAGTTACCTTGATTGCTGTGGTTGGTTTCGTCGGTCGATCCAGGCCACCAGCTGCTGATGGTATTCCATACGTGAAGGGTTAGAGATGCAAATCGACTGGGATCTACTTCGCAAGGAAGCTATTGCAGCAATGCAAAAAGCTTATGTTCCTTATTCGAAGTTTCCGGTTGGGGTCGCGGCTCTAACAGAAGACGGTCGAGTAGTTTCTGGCTGCAACATTGAGAACGCATCATATGGAGTTACTTTATGCGCCGAGTGTTCAATGGTCAGCGACCTGTTTAGAACCGGTGGCGGTCGTCTCGTTGCGTTTTATTGCGTTGACAAGCACAACAATGTCCTAATGCCCTGCGGCAGATGCCGCCAGCTGCTTTACGAACACTCAGCACCTGGCATGCTACTTGAAACCGTGTCAGGGATAAAGACCATCGAAGAGGTTATCCCAGACGCTTTTGGACCAAGAGATTTGGAACAAAGGGCTTGAATAGCTTTGACGCAGTAGATCTCATAATTGCCAAAAGGCAAAAGCAGGAGCTAACTACAGAAGCCATTGATTGGCTGATTGAAAATTACACCGCAGGCAAAGTAGCTGATGAACAAATGTCAGCTATGGCTATGGCCATTTTGCTAAATGGAATGAATGGCCGAGAAATTAAAGATCTCACGATGGCCATGATTGCATCGGGTGAGCGTTTGAACTTTGAGTCCCTTGGTGTCCCAACAACCGATAAGCACTCAACAGGCGGTGTTGGCGACAAGATAACTTTGCCCCTTGCTCCTTTGGTGGCGGTATTTGGAGTTGCTGTTCCTCAATTATCTGGGCGAGGACTTGGGCACACTGGTGGAACGTTAGACAAGCTTGAATCCATTTCTGGTTGGCGAGCAAATCTATCCAACGAGGAAATGACAAAACAGCTAGCCGAAATCGGCGCTGTTATATGCGCAGCAGGATCGGGATTAGCTCCTGCCGACAAAAAGCTATACGCGCTTCGCGATGTAACCGGGACAGTCGAGGCAATTCCGCTTATTGCCTCGTCAATCATGAGCAAAAAAATTGCAGAGGGAACCGGCTCACTTGTTTTGGATGTAAAAGTAGGCTCTGGCGCATTCATGAAAGACTTCGCAACCGCCAAGCAATTAGCTCAAGTATTGGTTCAACTAGGTACCGATGCTGGTGTCAACACCTCGGCATTATTGACTGACATGTCGACCCCGCTCGGTCTCAAGATTGGTAATGCGTTAGAGGTTGAAGAGTCAGTTGAAGTTCTTGCCGGCGGCGGACCTTCCGATGTTGTTGAGATTACCGTTGCGCTAGCCACTGAAATGCTTAGTCTTGCAGGAGTAAAGGATGTCGATGTTGCTGCAGCGCTAAGTAATGGCCGCGCAATGGATAAGTGGCGGGCAATGATTAGCGCTCAAGGTGGGGACCCAGACGCCAAGCTACCTACTGCTAAAGAAACTCAAACAGTTGTTGCCGAAACTGATGGTGTCATTACTGAGCTAGACGCACTTTCGGTGGGACTAGCTTCTTGGAGACTGGGAGCTGGAAGAGCGAGAAAAGAAGACCCAGTGCAGTTTGGAGCAGGCGTTACTCTACACGCGCAGCTTGGAGACACCGTCAAAAAAGGTGACCCTTTGTATACCCTGCATACCGATGAACCAGCTAGGTTCCAGCGGGCGCAAGAAACAATCGCCACAGGATATAACATTGAGGCTCGAGGCCAAGTATCGAGAAAACTGATACTAGACCGAATCAAAAACTAATTTCAGCCAATAGGACAACGAAACCATGGACGCAAAACTAAAGGCATTGCCTAAGATCTCTCTTCACGACCACCTAGATGGCGGGCTGAGACCACAGACGATGGTGGAGCTTGCCGAGAAAATTGGACACACCCTTCCAACAAATGACGCGGTAAAGCTTGGCGAGTGGTTTTTTGAGTCGGCTGACTCTGGTTCATTGGAGCGCTACCTTGAAACTTTTGATCACACAACCGCAGTTATGCAGACCCGCGAGGGACTCACCAGGGTCGCCAAAGAGTTTGTTCTTGATTTGCACGATGACGGGGTTATCTACGGAGAAGTTCGCTGGGCTCCAGAGCAACACCTAAGAAGTGGACTCACACTTGATGAAACATTGGAGGCAGTTCAAGACGGTCTTGAGCAAGGCATGAAAGATGTTGAGGCCGCAGGAGGATTTATAAGAACAGGTCAGCTCGTTACTGCAATGCGCCAGAACAATCGGGGCATGGAGATTGCCGAGCTAGCTGTTCGACACAGGGACAACGGTGTTGTTGGTTTTGATATCGCCGGTCCAGAAAAAGGATTTCTGCCGGTAAATCACAAGGCCGCTTTTGAATACCTTGCTGAACAAATGTTTCCGATCACGGTTCACGCGGGAGAGGGCGACGGAGTTGCCAGCATCAAAGATGCCATTGTTTCTGGTCGTGCCCTTCGCTTGGGACACGGTGTACGAATCATTGAGGACATTATGTTCTCAAGGTCCGAAGGAGACACCGACGTTGTTGTGTTGGGTGAAGTTTCTGAGTGGGTGCACGATCGTGGAATTGCCCTAGAGCTATCACCTTCTTCAAATTTGCAGACTGGAGCAATCTCCATGCTCGGAGACAATATTTCTGATCACCCGTTTGACATTTTGTATGAACTTGGATTCAAGGTGACGGTAAACACCGACAATCGCTTGATGTCTAGAACCACTCTGACTCGCGAACTCGAGCTGCTAATGACAACCTTTGGTTACTCACTAGCGGATCTCGAGCAGTTCCAGCTAAATGCTGCTGAGGCTTCATTCCAGGCATTGGATGACCGAGAAGAGCTTATTGACATGATCAGCGAAGGTTTTTCTAGGGCTTAATTGCTCTAATTTAGAGGCAGAGAGTCGATAAATGTCACTTCCAAACCCTGGCGATACCAAAAGAACAGAAATCAATCGCCTAAAGCAGCGCTCGGTGTCAGACCGCGCCGCTATGTATGAAATCCTTGATTCAACAATCTTGTGCCACATCGGTTACGTTGAAGACGGCCAGCCCTTTGTGTTGCCTTACGCCTTCACTCGCGATGGCGACAGGATCCTGATTCACGGCTCATCCGGTGCAAGGTTTATGCGTCAGCTTGCCAGTGGTGCCCCAACCTGCATAACTGTTACCAAGCTTGATGGTCTAGTGGTTGCTAGAACCACATTTGACTCGAGTATGAATTATCGGTCCGTAGTTATCCTAGGAACCGCAGAGGAAATAACCGGGGATAACAAGAACGAACTTTTGGAAAAAGTCAGTGACGGTCTTATTCCTGGGCGAACCCTTGAAGTTAGAAAATCAACTGTCAAGGAGTTGGCGGCTACAACACTGTTATCAATTTCTCTTGCAGAGGCATCGGTAAAAATCAGAACGGGTATGCCTCATGACGACGAAGGTTCGGGCACCGGTGTCTGGTCAGGGGTAATTCCGATCCACCTGGTGGCAGATCAGCCAATACCTTCCGACGAAGAGTCAAAGAGTCTTCCGGTTCCTGAAAGCGTGATCGCTTTTACCAAAAACCCGAAAGGCTAGACGAGCAGCTGCCTCATCGCAGTTTCTAGCTCCGCGAGTAATTTACTTGAGGTCGTTTCACTCTCGCTCACGGCCTGAAGGTAGCACTTGAGCTTAGGTTCAGTTCCGGAAGGCCTGATGATTACGGTTCTGCCATCACTAAGGGTAAAGCGCAATGCATCGGTCCCAGGCAGCAACTTGGTTCCTTGCTGCATATCCTCAAACTCTGCTGAAACACCGGCTATTGCAGCTGGGGGATTATTTCTTAGCTTGCTCATTAGGTTAGATATCACATTCAAATCGGTAACTCGTATCGAAATCTGACCTGTCGAGAAGTATCCATAGCGCTGCATTAGACGATCTAGCTGATCGCCAAGGGTGTATCCCTGGTTTGCTAGTTGCGATGCAATGTCAGCCACGATCAAAGCCGCAGATAAGCCATCTTTGTCTCGCACTTGATTACAGTCAACACAGTAACCAAGAGCCTCTTCATATCCGAAAATCAAATTTGGCACTCGGCTAACCCACTTGAAACCGGTGAGAGTTTGTTGAAAGCCAAAGCCGTAGTGCTCGGCGACTTTTCCAAGGGCAGAACTAGAAACGATTGAGCACGCCAGGTTTCCAGACAGCCCCTCTCTAGCAGCCCTAGCGGCCATTTCCTCGCCAAGTAGTCGCCCAAGCTGGTCTCCAGTTAGCTGAACGTAGGTTCCATCAGATTGCAAGAAAGCAACCGCCAAGCGATCTGCGTCTGGATCATTTACTAGCACTAGGTCCGCACTATTTTTCCTAGCAGTTTCTAGTGATTGATCCATCGCGCCAGGTTCTTCTGGGTTTGGGACTGCGACTGTGGGGAAGGTTCCATCTGGTTGCTGTTGAGATTGAACATGCACTAACTTCTCTAGCCCCGAAAGTGAGAAAATTTCGTCAATAAACTTGGCCCCCACCCCGTGCATGGCGGAGTAAACAACTTTGAGACTCTTTCGGTCAGCATGCTTATTCAGTAATCCACTAACTGATTGCAAATATCCTTTTTGAACACTTAGTGGAACCGGTAGGTAACTGTTTTCTCGGGCCAGTTTAGAAATCGACTGGGATTTAGCCACTACTTCGATGTTTTTTGAGATTTCCACGTCCATGGGTGAAATGATCTGAGATCCAGTGTGGTCATAGACCTTGTATCCGTTGTCTCCTGGGGGATTGTGAGATGCGGTAACCATTACTCCCGCAGAAGCCCCCAGCGATTTGACGGCATAGGCAACCATCGGGGTCGCTGCTAGCTGATCAAACAAATATGCTCGAATGCCAAATCCCGAGAAGATCTCCGCTGAGTCCTTAGCGAAGACATCAGAGTTTTTTCTTGCGTCAAAGCCGATAACCACGCTTGGATCATCAAAGTT
>CAXNHQ010000008.1:0-15124 GCA_964202285.1 Rhodoluna sp.
TGCAGCTGAAATCACCTGTCCTACAGCATCTACTGGATACCGCACATTCATCTCTGCGCGTGGTTCAGAGCGGACACCGGCAAACTGGTCAGCATTCAAGCCAGGGTCATTTGCTGGTTCGGCTAAGACCGTTGCCTACGAGTCGCTAACCCCGTCCTCGTTGGTAAACGGAACACCTGGACAAGCAGCTGTGAA
Organism: Rhodoluna sp.; assembly: GCA_964202285.1. Classification (GTDB taxonomy): domain Bacteria; phylum Actinomycetota; class Actinomycetes; order Actinomycetales; family Microbacteriaceae; genus Rhodoluna. The sequence goes on from CAXNHQ010000008.1 coordinate 196, forward strand.
ATCAGCCGGTGGTGACTACTCACTAGGTATCGCGTGTACATCAAACGGTGGTGTAACAGTTAACGAAGCGTTTTACCGCTACGTTACCGTGACTGCAGGAACGGGTGCATTCGTTGCAGCCGCAACTGCTGATGTAGCAACACCTACACCAACACCAACTGCGGATCCGACAATGACAGGCACAATCGCACTGTCCGCTCAAACAACAGCGGCTCAGGACGGAACCTTGTCACTGTCAGTTCCAGCAAACGCAGCAGCAACATTTGGGTCTCCGAGCTTGGTGAACAACAAGTCCACCACGACCGGTACCTTGCCGAATGTGACTGTAACCGACGAGCGCGTTGTGTCACGACAGGGCTGGATTCTTTCGGCTAACGTTGCTGACTTTGTGAACTCAAGCAACAACGCAATCACGATTGGCAAGACAAACCTTGGAATCGCTCCAAGCGTTGTTACCAACCCTGGTGGAGTTACTGCAGGAACGGCTACCACAGCTGGATCGGCAACCTATCCGTTTGCTTTCGCTGAAGCCAGCGTTAGCAATGGTGTAGGTACCTCGGTTATCGGTGGAGCCCTAACCTTTGTTGCACCTCAAGACAAGGCAGCGGGAACCTATACCTCGACACTGACCCTAACGTTGGTTTCGAAGTAATCCACAACTGAAAAAGCTGATGGGGAGTTCGCTTGAGCGAACTCCCCATCAGCATTCAACAAAGGTACCCTTAGTTTAGCCTAAGTTAACCGAATGTTCACTATTTCCTGATCAACAAGGGGTGGCGAGTTGAAAAGCACCAAAGACTCCTTTACTGGCGTAATTCAGACGTTGAAAGCCACGTTTTTGGTCATCACTCTCGCCTTGGTCGCTGTGCTCACTGGACCAGCTCCTTTGAAGGCCGCCGAGACTCCCAGATTTGCTTGGACAGCTTCTATTTCGGCAGACTCAACAGTCACAACCGCTGAATTCAATGTCTCGTTCACGGGACTACAGTCAACTTCCGCAGTCCAGCTCAAACTGCAACCTACAAATCTTGTTGTCGGAGATGGCTTCTCTTCGGCTGAAGGCAGTGCGCAATTCAGCTTCAAGATACCTTCCAACACCTCGGCTGGGGATTACAGCATTAACGCCGCTGGTATTTCCAACTCCGGTAACGCTTTCGCCGTCGTAGTTGCGACCTTTACTGTCGCGCCTACGGGGATCGTAAGTGACTCAACTATCCGTGATGGAGTTTTGACCTTGGAGATGCCGGCAGGGGCAGCTGCAACATTTCAGGAACCCGTCATTGAAAACGGACTGTCGGTCACTTATGGCAGTCTTGGGGCATTTGTTGTCCGCGATGACCGTTCGGTTACTAAGCCAGGGTGGATTGTCACCGCCTCCGTGTCAACACTCAAACTTGCAACCGACAACTCTGTGACCATGGCTTCAACTCAACTTGGCATCGAACCATATGTTGTTTCGGGGGGCACGGGAGTCAATCCTGGGCAAGCTACCGTCGCTGGTAATGCTGTCTACCCGTTCGTTTTTGCAGAAGCGCCTCTGGGGGTCCAGGTTTCGACAACAACCCTTAATGGAAACCTCAAGCTTTTGGCACCTCAGGAGTTACCGGTTGGAACTTACATCGGGACAATAACAATCACTTTGGTATCGCGATGAGAAGAATCTATAATTCCTCCAGATTACTTTGGCAGCTTTCGTTCACCTTCCGTTTACCTTTGAGACGACATTTGGCAATCCAAGAATGAGTAAATTAAGTATGTTAATTCCTCAGAAATTGACCAAAAAGCTTTATTCGGCTTTGGTGGCGATGTTTGCGGTAATCATTGTTTTGTTGACCGGTACCGTTGCAATTGCTGAGGATACATTGTCAATTTCTTCCGCTCCGGCCGCTAGTGGAACTATCGACAAAGACAGGTCACGTTTTAGTTATCAACTGGATCCAGGTCAAACCATTTCGGATGAGTACTTCGTACAAAACACCGGAAGTGTTGTTCAAGCAGTAACTATTTATGCTACCGATGCCTTCAACTCCGCGAACGGAGATTTTGCCCTCCTGGATACCGCACAAACCCCAACCGACGTTGGTTCTTGGGTTGTGTTTGAAGGCGGAGTGTCTCGAGTGGATCTCAGTCTGGAACCAGGCCAGAGCAGGGTTATCGCGTTTACTATGAACGTTCCGGCTGAGGCAACCCCTGGAGACCATGCAGGTGGAATAGTTGTCTCAGCAAAATCCGATGGCAGCCAAGTTGTTCTAGATCGACGAATCGCGACAAGGCTGTACGCAAGAGTACAAGGTGATTTAGTGCCGCAGATGGCAATCAGCTCAATCGACGCTGTCTACACTGGCGAATTCTTTAACCCCTTTGGCGGAACCGCCACGATTACGACAACGCTTTCAAACACTGGTAACGTTTCACTCGGAGCCAACGTGGTTGCAGGAGTTAACACCCTATTCGGTATACCGGTCGCAGAGTTTGCTCGAATTGAGGTTCCAGAGTTATTACCCGGTACAACAAGGACTTACAGCTTTGAAGTAACTGGAGTAGGTGCATGGGTCTACCTAAATCCCTTCATAAAACTGGCCGGGACAATCGATGACGATGCAATCAACCCAGGCCCGATGCCCACAGCTGAACGAAGCGTTTCGCTATTCGTTGTGCCATGGCACTTCTTGCTTCTACTCGTTGCGGCAGTAATTATCTTTATTCAGTTTCGTTACCGTTCACGCACCAATGAGCAACGAGCGCAGGAATGGGTCGCCTATGCGGCAGCACAATCTGCGCAGAATAAGGAGTCATAATGAATCTCTTTCGATTGATTAGTCCTCACCCAAGGCGATTTGCACTAATTGCCCTAATTCCGATGCTTGCAATGACCTTGTTGGCAGGCTCACAGAGCCCATCGTCTGCAGCCGAGGAAGAAGGTATCGGTCTATCAGTTAAGGTCGTGAAGCCGATAAACCGAGAAGAGACACCCCCTCCGGTAGTGGATGTTCCAATTGCTATCCCTAACGATGTCCCAATTAGTCAGGTTACTTTTCTGATTGATCTCTCGGGATTCGTACCATTTTCTTATGTGGAAATCTATGTCAAATCAGAACCGGTCCTTCTGGCGAGTGGTTTTGCTGATTCGACAGGGCAGTTCACCGCAAACGTAGATGTCCCGGACAACCTACCCCCAGGAGATCACTCCATCACCGTGGCAAACACTTTGCCCGACGGATCCTTCCAGGAAATCATCCTTGCCCAGTTCGGAGTGACCCCGTCTGGAACCGTTGGCGAGGCTGAGAATCCAATCGTGGACGGCGTTCTATCGTTGGAAGTTCCAGCTAACGCTTCTGCCGTGTTCGGCACTCCAAGCCTGGTTAGCAATCGATCTGTAACCCTTGGAACCCTAGGAGAGTTTGCGGTTGTTGATGACCGTGAACTATCGAAGCCCGGTTGGACACTAGCTGTAAACGTGGCCCCTTTTGTTCTAGCTGGAGATCAAACCAAGGTTTTTGAGTCCTCTTATCTTGGCTTTGTACCTGTAATAGTTAGCCAATCCTCGACGTCAGTTGGTATTGAGTTGGGTACTGGACTAACTGCAGGAGCTGGCTCCTACCCGTCAATTTTTGCCCAGGCCGATCCCGGTGTAGGAACTGGTAGAACGTCACTAAATGGAAACTTGTCTCTGATTCCTCCAGCGCAGCACACTGTCGGAACATATACTTCAACAATGACTTTGACACTGACTTCCAAGTAGTCGGGCCAGTTTAATGAGGGACCGTATAAAGGGTGTGCAGCGAAAACCCTTCTTGCTATCCCTAGCGGTCGGAGCTTCGGGGTTAGTCCTAGTCTTTTCTCCCGTCGCCTTTGTCACTCCCGCCATCGCTGAGGGCGTTGATATTGAAGTGCCTGTAATTGGTCAAACGCCAACTCCAGCGCCAACCCTAGAAACGCCGGTGATTGTTCCAGTTGGGGTCACGGTGAGCGAAGCCGCCTTCGAGATTTCACTTGTGGGGTTGGAGCCATTTTCCCTAGTCGAGGTTTACGCCAATTCTGAACCTGTTCTCCTAGCCAGTGGTTTTGCCGATGCCAGCGGTGAATTCTTTGCCGAAGTTAAGCTCCCACCAAACCTAGCAATAGGCGATCACAGCATTACCGCAAGCAACACTTTGCCTGATGGTACAAAGAAGACAATAACCATCGTCGAATTCACGGTTCTTCCAGGTGGCAAGTTGGCAAAAGCCGGATCGAATGCAGGTGGCAACTCCTCAATTGGAGGCGTTCCGAACGAGGTTCCTGTTTCCGAAGATGAAGAGCAAGAGTTTCTTGATTCCAATCCGCTAAACCTGAGCGGGGTGTTCTATGTCGGTGGATTCCAATCATCCGCAACATACGATGTGGGCGGAATTCTAAATCCTGGTGCCAAGATCTCGATGTATATAAACAATGCCTATACCAAGAGCGCGTCTGGAACGTTGAAGTTTTGGGTCAGAAATCCGGTTGGATTGGTAGTTGCCGAAAGCGAGCCCCTTGCAGTTAAACCCCTGTCACCAGGGGAGACAAGACTCGTGAGTTTTCGGTTTGAGGAGATAGGCCAGTGGGGCGCTTACACATCGCACCTGAGTTTCACTCCAGACAAATCTGTGAATGCAGGGATAGAGATACCCTACCTGAGGTCGGAATCAATTTTCGTTTTTTCTTGGGCAGCACTGACTATCGCAATTCTTTGTACCGCCATACTTACCGGTGCAAGGTTTCCCTTAGTTCGGGATAAGTTTCTACCTGCAATCTACTCACGTAACGGCAGGTTGGAAGAATGAAAGGTTTTGACTGGAAGCGCATACTGAATGCGCTGTTGAATAACAAAGCTTTGATTCAGTTGAAGAGCTTCACTCGTGCGCTTCTTGGCTCAAAGTCTAAATCCAAGAGTTTGGGTAAAGATAAAGCCAATTCGTCCATCCCTCAGCGCCCGTCGGGTCGTCCACCAAAGATACTTACTAACGAGCCTGTTGCCTTGAGGGATTTGACCCCCCGCGAAATTCTGCAGCGAAACATTCTTGCCTTCGTTGCGGTCACAATGGCAATGTTTCTTTCCAATCTATTTGTGTTTAGCCACATTCAGCATGCATCAAGCCAAGAGCAGCTTCGAGGTTCATTCACCGAGAAGCTAGCGCTGGCAACTGCCCCAACCAGCGAAGGCGATGAGAACCTTTTTTTGCTAGCTGACGGATCACCTGTTGCTTACATAGAAATTCCAGAAATTGGTGTCAGTGAAGTCGTTGTTGAGGGGACTGATTCGACCGCTCTTAGAAGCGGACCGGGGCATCGCAGGGATACCGTACTTCCCGGGCAGAGTGGGACAAGTGTGATTATGGGCAGGGCTGCAGCATTCGGTGGCCCCTTTGGTTCTATTCATACCCTCAAGCCTGGAACGCTGTTTAGCGTTGTCACTGGCCAGGGGCAACACACTTACAAAGTAATTGGAATGAGGTATGCAGGCGAACCCGAACCAGCCCCAGCAGCACAAGGTGTCTCAAGATTGGTTCTTGAGACAGCCCGAGGGCTGCCTTACTCGCCGTCGGGCGTCACGAGAGTTGACGCCCAGATGATTTCGACCTCAGCAAAGTATTTTCCGTCAGAACTTCTGACCGGGCTCAAGCCCTGCGGACCAGCTTCACCTAGCCCGTCACCTAGTAATTCTCAAAAAAGCTCTCCAAGTCCGTCCGCATCATCAAGTGCTGCAACTGGATCAGCAACCCAAGGTGAACAAACGGTAAACAATGCTGGCTCGCAAGGCACAGGGGATTGCGTTACACCTTCCCCTAACCCAACCGAATCTCAAGGGGCGGCTCCAATGCCAAAACCCTCCGTGAGCCCGTCAGGAGCCTCTCCAGTGGCCGAAATAGCGACTGGGTCAAACACTTTTACTACCGACGTAAAGGCTTTTGCTTCGGGAGCTCGTCTAACGTCGGCGCAGACTCTGCCTCTTGAGCACAGAGCCTTGGCGAGCGACATGACCACATTGTGGGCTCTGGTGTTTGCGCTTCAATTTCTCGTACTCGTCGAAATTCTTGTAATTTGGAGCGTTGGACGTTTCGGGTTGAGGAAAGCCTGGGTTGCGGGAATCCCAGTAGTGTTACTGGCATCAATTCTTGCGTCTGATCAACTAGTTCGACTTCTGCCAAACTTAACCTAGGAGTAATGATGTCCCCAGAAGATACGGCCAAACCCTCTGAACCAGGGAAGCCGAACAAGCCTTTCAATTTTTCGTTGGGAGGAGTCGCCGGGTTAGTTGGCAGCACCAAGACTCTAGTGTCAAAAGGAGCCCAGCTGATTTCTTCAGCCCGTCCAGGGAAAAAAGACAATTCCGGGGTCGATTACAACGCCCTGTCTAACCGCCCACTCTCCAGCATTGAAGCCAGAGATATCTCAGCCTGGTTTGGAACACATAAGGTCCTCGATCGAGTGTCATTGGTGATGCCAGCAGGGCAAATAACATCTCTTATTGGCCCCTCGGGTTGTGGAAAGTCAACTTTCCTTAGGATTTTAAACCGAATGCACGAATTGGTTCCGTCTGCTTCTCTAGCTGGTCAAGTATTGCTCGATGGCTATGACGTCTATGATCCTGAACTTCGCTTAACCGAGGCAAGGCGCAACATTGGCATGGTTTTCCAGAAACCAAACCCTTTCCCTGCCATGTCAATTTATGACAATGTACTAGCGGGGCTAAAGCTCACCGGAACGGTTGTCAGTGCAGACCGCAAGGACTTTCTTGTTGAGAGCTGTTTGAAAAAAGCAGGTTTGTGGAATGAGGTCAAGGATCGACTAAGAGCCGCCGGCGGTGGACTCTCTGGTGGACAGCAGCAACGTCTATGTATAGCCAGATCCCTAGCTGTCATGCCGAAGGTTTTGCTAATGGATGAGCCATGCTCAGCGTTGGACCCTACCTCAACCCGAGTTATAGAAGAGACAATGCTCGAGTTAAAAAGAGAAGTTACGATTGTCATCGTTACCCACAACATGCAACAGGCCCAGCGGGTATCGCAACAGTGTGCATTTTTCCTAGCCTCTGCTGGAACCCCGGGACAGATTGTTGAGCACGGCCCGACTGACACGATGTTTTCATTTCCGCAAGACCCACGCACCAGTGATTATGTGAACGGTAGGTTCGGCTAGAAAGCGGAACCAGTAAGTTCCAAAGTTTCAGCCACCATTAGACTCGATGAATGACCGCACTTTTGCCGGGTTTTCTAACTGGCTTATCGCTAATCATTGCAATTGGAGCTCAGAACGCCTTTGTGATCCGGCAAGGCCTCACTAAAAAACACGTTCTCTTGGTTGTTGCCATTTGTGCTGTTTCCGACGCAGTTCTTATTGTTCTGGGAGTTGCAGGTCTGGGGGCGCTGATTTCTGGCTTACCTTGGTTGCTTGAACTAGTGCGCTGGTTTGGTGTTTTGTATCTAACTTGGTTTGGCATCAAATCATTGAGATCTGCCTTTAGGGTTCAGGCGCTCGAGGCTTCGGCGGTTGATAGCGCAGGTGCAAAGAATGTAGTTCTTTCGGTTTTAGGCTTTACTTTTTTGAATCCTCACGTTTATTTGGACACGGTGATTCTGCTTGGCTCGATTGGCAACCAGTTCGGAGCGGATAAGTGGTGGTTTGCCCTAGGGGCTGTGCTTTCAAGCTTTGCCTGGTTTAGCTCAATTGGCTTCGGCGCTAAGGCAGCCTCCAGGTTCATGGCAAAGCCAGTTTTTTGGAAAGTGCTTGATGTTTTGATTGCCGTTGTGATGTTCAGTATCGCAATTTTACTGGCCCTCTATAGCTTTTCGTGAGGTTTTGGCTGGTGGCTAGTACCATGTTCTTATGCGCAGAATCCTAGGTTTTACCCGCTACGCGGTTATCGTTCCAGCCATTGCTTCAATCATCGGTGCATTACTCTTAATGGCTCAAGGGTCAATCTCAATTGGAGTGATTGTTGTCGAGGCCGTATTGAACAACTCATATCTGAAAGACACCATTGTCAACATACTGACTGCGGTTGACGCCATTCTTCTGGGAACCGTGCTTCTTGTCATTGGTTATGGACTCTATGAGCTTTTTGTTGATCCTCGACTTGAGGTTCCCGTGTGGCTTGAGGTTCGAGACTTAGATGATCTAAAGTCCAAGTTAATTGGTGTTGTCGTGGCCATCATCGCAGTGGTCTTTGTGGGTGTGTTTGTAGACACCAATCGTGCGGCCGAAGTGGTGGCTTATGGAGTTGGGGCAGGCGCAATGGTAGCTGGCCTTGCCTTGTTTGCCCTTGCCACTCGCAAAGATGAAACCAAAGCGAAGGCGTCATTTGCCAAAGCCAGGTCATCAAGAAAATCCCAGGTTCCCTCAAAATAGCCATTCACAAGGGCAAATCGGTCTGTTTTCTGGGCAGTGTAATGAGACCCCGAGTAAATGCTGGAATTTGTCCCACGAGGCCAGAATTTCTGCGATTATTGTCTCTCAACGTTCGAATAGTAATTGGGGTGAATGAAACAGGTCCTTGGAAATAATCCTGCTGTTTTCTCTCATACTCATAAATGGTGTTCTTGCCATGTCAGAGGTTGCTCTTCTTACCTCAAAGCGAGCCAGGCTTTCCGCTATGGCCTCTCGTGGCAAGAAATCTGCTGAGGTAGCAATTCGCATCAGCGAAGACCCAACCCAGTTTCTTTCCACAATTCAAATTGGAATTACTTCGATTGGTCTGCTTAGCGGAATCGTCGGAGAATCCATATTCGCCAAGCCGTTGGCGATTTGGCTTCAAAGCTTTGGGTTCCCAGATGGTGTGGCCGACATTTCGGCAACAGTCTTTGTTGTTCTACTGGTTACCTTTATCGCAATTACCGTAGGGGAGCTTGTCCCTAAGCGAATTGGCCAATCCAACCCAGAGCAAATTGCAGCCGTGATGGCTACCCCAATGCTTATTCTCTCGAAGGTAACCAAGCCATTTGTTGTGATTTTGACTGTGACCACTAATACGCTTCTGAGGCTCTTTGGTGTCGGGAAACACAAAGAAGCTACCGTTACCGAGGACGAAATTGAAGCCATTCTGGACGAGGGTTCGGTTGCTGGCTTGATTGAAGATCAAGAGAGAGAACTAGTGAAAAACGTCTTCCGGCTAGACGATAGAAAACTGGGCTCTTTGATGGTCCCAAGATCTGAAATTGTCTTTGTTGATGTCAATGCACCAGAAGCCGAAAGCTTCAATTTGATTGCTCAGTCCGTGCGGTCAAGAATTCCCGTGTGTGATGGAGGGCTAGATTCAATCATTGGTGTTCTTAGCGCCAAGACAGCGCTATCAACTGTTGCCAGGGGAGAAAAGCTAAGCTTGCAAGACAACCTGGAGCCACCGCTCTATGTTCCAGAGACCCTCACCGGAATGGACCTACTAGATCAGTTCAAGGAGTCCAGAACCCACATCGCTTTTGTGGTTGACGAGTATGGCGGCCTAGAAGGCCTTGTGACAATTCAGGACATATTTGACACCTTGATCGGTGAGATTGTTACCGAGGGTGAAGAAGCCACCGACCCGGTTCAGCGCGACGATGGCTCTTGGCTATTTGAAGGAGACACTTCGATACCTGAGATTAAGGATTGCCTGGTTATTGACGAACTTCCAGAGCAAGACAAGGGTAGATACCACACCGTCAGTGGACTCATTCTTTTGCTACTGGGCAAGATGCCGGTGGCTGGAGACAGCGTTGTTTTGCAGGATTGGAAACTAGAGGTCATGGACATGGATGGCCGTCGCATCGACAAGATTCTCGCTACTCGAATTCTCTAGCGAGCTCTATTGCTACTTGGTTAGCGCCCTGTCAAAGAAACCAGAAAGCACATCAGCGTAACGCTCACTCTCGGTTAGCATTCCCTCGGTGTGATCAGCACCCTTAAAGGTTTCAAAGGTTATGTCAGAGCCTTGCTGCATTGCATAGTTATAGAAATCTACCGATGACTGATAGTCGAGTCGCTGATCTATGTCTCCATGCAGGATGAGCATCGGTCGATCGCCAGCCGCTTCGATACCTTGCATCACTGATGTCTCGGTTAGGTTTACACCGTGAAATAGCTGGGCCGAAATCAAAGCCAATTGCCATAAGAACCCAGGAAAGCCTTGGAATTCAACTTCCCTGGTTGCCGCTGCGTTGAAATCGAAGATTGTTCCCTCCATGGCAAAAGCCGAAACATTCTCGGTCTTTGCTGGAAGAAGTGATGTCGCTACCGCACCTCCGGACACTCCGAACATTCCTAGAGATTCAGCCTTGATGCCCTTGTTCGCGATTAGCCAATCAGCAACGGCTGCAAAGTCGGTGGACTCTTCTTGACCGGCAGAGTGACGACCGTCGGTGCAGGTTGACTCTCCAGTATCACGGGAGTCAACCAACAAAACCTGGAAACCATCTTTCACGAGCATGGCCGAAGGAAGTAAAGCGTTGAAATCTCTTCTAGAGGTTCCAATACCGTGGGTAACGATGACTGTTTTTCCATTGGAAACCTCGGGCTCTATCCACCATGCAGAAAGCGTGACTTGCTCATTTACTGGAATCGCAACAGCGCTGTATTTGATGTCGGTCAGCCACCAGTTACTCAGGTCGTAATCAACCCACTTCTCCCAACCTTCTCCTGGGAAGGGACCATTTCCGGATCCGGGTGCGTAAAAACTCTCAGGGGTATTTGCCAGATCGTCTTCGTTGATGGCGCAAGGAACAACTGTCCCGGAGGTATAAACATAGTTACCGGCGGCTAGAGCGCCGCCTGAAACCACTACAACTAAAACTCCGGCGGTTATTGCAATCCATCTTGATGCGCGCATATCAACAGATTAGCACCGAGCAGTTGGTTCTAGGCCCTAGACATCGCTTCTTTAAGTGCGTCCAGCCCTAAGCCACCTAGGTTCAGTGCCGTTGAGTGAAACTTCTTCATGTCAAAATCAGCACCCTTGCGAGCTCGGTAGTCGTCTCGGATTTGCTCCCAAATTCGTTGGCCAATTTTGTAGCTGGGGGCTTGGCCTGGCCAACCAAAGTACCTAGTAACTTCGAAGCGAACAAACTCTGGGCTCATGTTTACGTTTTTTGACATGAACTCGAGTGCGTAGTCAAAGTCCCAAACCCCAGTTCCATCCAGTTTTGGCTTACCTAAGTGCACTCCAATATCCAGCACGACTCGAGCAGCGCGCATTCGCTGGCCATCTAGCATGCCAAGGCGATCGGCAGGGGTTGATAGGTAACCAAGTTCATCCATGAGACGCTCGGCATACAGTGCCCAACCCTCACCGTGACCGGAGGTCCAAGAAGCTAGGCGACGCCAGTCGTTTAGCGTTTCGCGGATGTAGGTGGCTTGTGCAACCTGCAGGTGGTGACCCGGAACACCCTCGTGGTAGACGGTCGTGGTTTCACGCCAAGTGTCGAAAGTCTCGACACCTTCTGGAACTGACCACCACATCCTTCCAGGTCTAGAGAAATCATCACTTGGGCCGGTGTAGTAAATCCCACCGTGCTTTGTTGGTGCAATCATGCATTCTAGTTTTCTAAGAGGCTCTGCAATATCAAAATGCGTCTTTCCAAGATCCTCAATAGCCTTATCGCTTAGGCGCTGCATCCACTTCTGCAATGCGTCGGTGCCGTGCAACTTTGTTGTTGGGTCATTTTCTAAGTGGGCAATCGCTTGCTCAACTGTGGCACCAGGAAGGATATCGTTCGCAACTGCTTCTTGCTCGGCTACCACCCTAGCTAGCTCTTCGATGCCCCATTGGTAAGTCTCATCAAGATCAATTTCTGCACCAAGGAAACTCTTGCTCAGTAGTCGGTACCGTTGGCGACCTATGGCATCTTGCTGGTTTGCCTTTGGCAGCATGCTCTTTAGAAACTCTCCAAAGGCTGCATAGGCATTCGTGGCATCGATAGCGGCTGAAACTAGCTGTTCGCGAAGATCAGTCGGCAAGTTCGTGTCAGCCTTAGCGTCTTCGGCGAACTCGTGAAAGAAACCTTCTGGTTGATTGATTTGATCAACTTGGGTGATTACCTCATCTAGCTGACGTTTTGCTGGGCCATCACCTTTTTCGAATCCAAAAGCAAGAGTCTGCTGGTAACCGAAGAGGGAGTCCTTAACCTTTCGCATCCTGGACGCTAAGTTTTCCCAGTCAGAAACTGTTGCAGTGGGGGATAGGTCAAACACATCCCTGATGCCTTGGGCAGGAGAGGCAAGATTATTCAGGTTGCGGAAGGGCAAGTCTGCGTCGTGTAACTCGATGTCAAGAATGAGCTGCTGGCTTAGGGCTTCCTTGGTCACCTGGTCGATGTCATCTATCGGTTCCAGTTCTTGAAGCTTGGCGAGGGTGGACGTGTTCAGCTTTAGGTCCCGCTCGATGGCAGCCGGGGAGTAATCGTCCATGTCTGCCGCGCCAGAGGGCAGGCCAATACTGGTTGCAAAGCTTGGGTAGTTTTTGGCCAACTGGGCTAGGTAGCTATCAGACAGGTTGTCTATTGCGGTTTTCTCTCTCATTTTGGAATCTTTGCCTTCTTACTATTTTCTTGACTAGCTGCAATCACACTTACAGCCGCCGACACCGCGATTGCAACGACAATCACCACTAGGGAGGTGATGCTATCTATGTCGGGTGCCCACTCAATATGCTGGCCACCATTTATGAACGGAAGCTCATTCTCATGCATCGCATGAGTTATGAGCTTGAAGCCAATGAATGCCAAGATAAACGCGATTCCATACTTCAAGTATTCGAGGCGGTCGAGCAGTCCACCCAATAGGAAATACAACTGACGAAGACCCATGAGAGCAAACAGGTTTGCAGTAAAGACAATAAACGGGTCAGTGGTGATACCAAATATTGCAGGGATGGAGTCGAAAGCGAACATCACATCCGTCATGGCAATCGCCGCAAACACTACGAGCATTGGTGTAAAAGCCTTGCGGCCATTTACCACAGTGGTGAGCTTGGCACCATCAAAGTCATCGGAAACATGGATGCGCTTGCGAAGAATGCGAATTAGTTTTGACTCAGTTTGATCTTCATCTTCATGAGTTCTAAAAGCCTGGTGGTATGCGGTGTATAGCAAGAAGGCACCGAAAATGTAGAAAATCCAACTGAACTGCTCAATAAGAGCGGCTCCAACCAAAATAAACAACCCGCGGAGCACCAACGCCATAATGATTCCAACCATAAGCACTTGCTGCTGATACATCTTTGGGACAGCAAATCTTGACATGATCAAGACAAAGACAAAAAGGTTATCAATCGAAAGCGAATACTCGGTGAGCCAACCTGCTATGAACTCGGTTGCTCGAAGGTGTCCAAAAAGTGCCCAAAGTACAGCGGCGAAAACCAATGCCAGCCCGGCATAAAAACCGACCCAAGCGGTCGATTCTTTGGTTGAGGGTATGTGAGGTCTCTTGACGGCAAGTAACAAGTCGGCTAGCAGGATAGCTACTAATACACCGGTTGAAATGGTTTGAAACCAAAAGTAAGAAGGGGAATCCATAAGACCCCAATTCTAAGGGCGTTATTTGGATCTAGAGAGCAGTTTTCTAATCACCGAAATAGCCGAAGTTGACCATAGTGCCCAGATAACCAAAAGCGGCTGGAAAAACAGCCTAGTAAGCCTGGCTTCGTCGGTATCTAGGCCAAAAGCGTCAATGCCTTCGACATATTGGTTGATGTTCCCGGGAAAAATGGCAACGAAGAAAAGCGCCGCTGCCAAACCGAAGTAAGCAGCTATTCGCCCAGTGCTCAAGAGCCCGAGTCCTAGTGTGATCTCGACAACTCCGGAAGCCACAACCACAAAGTCAGGATCAAGCGGCAGCCATACCGGTACTTGAGCTTGGAACTCTTGACGCAAAGAAGTGAGGTGACCGATTCCTGCATAAACGAGGGCGGCACCAAGTGCCACCCTCGCTAGCAGTCGAGCTATTTTCAAACTGATTCTTCTCTATGCAGTAAGCGCCGGAATGATTGCTCCGGAGAATACTTGCCAGGCAAGAATGCTCTTGGCTACCAAAGAAAGGGTTATGTAGGTTCTCTCTCCCTTTAGGTAGTTTGACCAGGAGCGCCACTTCTTATACTGCAACGCCTGGTTGATGGCAAAGGTGTTGAAGAAAACAAACAGCGAAACGATGATTCCAATAACGAAACCAGGAACTTCAGCTGCGTTTGTGGAACCAGGCTGCAAGGTGTAAACACCAATTAATAGCCAAGGAACGATTCCGGTGATGGAACCCATGATGAATGGCAAGCCTTGGCCGTTTCCAGGAGTTTCATACTTTTCCTGCAGGGCTCCAAAGAAGATCATGGAAGCGTTTACCGCGAAGATTCCCACAAGTGCTGAGAAGTCTGAAATTCCAGTTAGCTGAGCAATCAGCCAAATCATAACCGAGGAGCTAAGGGAGTACTCAACCCACCGGAAGTAGTTACGGTTTTGCTTCAAGCCTTTGGAGTATTTTCCAAAAAACTGAGGGGAGGAGATCAAGAAGTGGAAGAAAGCGGACAGTGCCAAGAAAGCCACCACTCCAATTCCTAGATTGACTTCAAATAAGGTGACCCGCTCGGTTGGTAGCGGAGAGCCCGGAGGACCTGTCATGTAATCAACGGTGGTGCCAAACAACACTTGATTATCGAGCAGTGATAGGGCGTAGCCGAAAGCTACCGCCTGAAACAGGTGAAGCAAACCCGCAACAATGTTGTAGGTTCTTAGTCTCTTGATTTGCTCAGTAACTGAGCGCCTTTTCTGTGCCATCGGTGATACCCCTTCGTAATGGTTATTGCTTTCAGTCTAGGCTCGCGCCTGAGTTTCACAGATAAGTTAGCTAGCTCTTCTTCGCTGACTTGCGCTTCGTTTTGGTCTTTTGTGAACCTAGATAGAAAGTAGAAGCAAAGCCCAAGAGCAGGAATCCTGCCGCTGACCACGCT
>CAXNHQ010000009.1:0-15099 GCA_964202285.1 Rhodoluna sp.
CGTTGCTGCACCACTTCTTCCTATGGTGTCAGAGCAGATCTGGCGCGGTCTAACTGGAGGCAGGAGCGTTCACCTAGAGAGCTGGCCTGAGGTTTCCAAATTGAATTACGATGCAGATTTAGTTCAGTCCATGGACCAGGTACGCGCTGTTAGCTCGGTGGCACTGAGTCTTAGAAAAACCAATTCGCTCAGGGTTCGATTACCGCTTTCGAAGTTGACTGTTGTGAGCCCAGGAGCGAAAGGGCTGCAAGAATTCGCTGAAATAATCGCCGAAGAGCTAAACGTCAAAGAAGTTGAACTTGTCGAGCTTGCCGTTGAATCCACTAGAGATTTCGGGGTTGAACAACAGCTAACAGTAAATTCTCGTGCATTAGGTCCAAGACTTGGCAAGCAGGTCCAAGAGATTATCGCAGCGGCTAAGTCAGGAAACTGGGAGCAGGTCAAGGACAAGATTGTTGTAAACGGTGTTGAGCTATTTGAGGGTGAATTTGAACTAAACCTTATTGCCAAAGACGAATCTAGCGCTGAGAAGCTAATTGGAATCTTGCCAGCCGGTGGCTTTGTGATCTTGAACCGGGTAGTAACGCCAGAGCTGGAAGCAGAAGGGTTGGCAAGAGATGTAGTTCGTGCCGTTCAGCAGGCTAGAAAAGACGCTGACCTGGATGTATCCGATCGCATTGCAACTACCTTGCTTGCGACCCAGGATGTACTGGATGCAGTTATAGCCCACGAGGAGCTAGTCAAGAACGAAACTTTGACTCTAGAGATTAGTTACACCGAGTCAGCTTCACTTTCTAACGCGGTTGCAGTTGGTGACAATCAGCAGGTTCAGATTGCGGTAGTCAAGCTTTGAGCGCAGCAGTTCACGACGAAAAATACTGGGAAGCAAAAGCTGCCTTTGTTTTAGAAGAGCTGATGAAGCGAGTGCCTGAAAATAAGATCAGACCTAGGCTCGATCCCACTAGAAGAGCAGTTCAGTTGCTTGGTGATCCACAGCGTTCTTACCGAGTAATTCACATCACGGGAACAAATGGCAAAACCTCCACAACGAGATTTATCGAACGCATCCTCCGCGAGCACGGCCTAAGAACTGGGAGATTCACCTCACCGCACCTTTTGAAATTTACCGAGCGCATTGCAATAGACGGTGAGCCGGTAAGCGATGAGGTTCTCTATGGTGCCTATCTCGATATCGAGCCAGTTTTGGAAATGGTTGACCAGGAGCTAGCAGCAGCATCAGAGGCCCCCCTAACATTTTTTGAGTCACTGTCAGTTCTTGGCTTTGCAGTCTTTGCTGACGCTCCAGTAGATGTTCTCGTATTAGAAGTTGGGATGGGTGGTGCCTGGGATTCCACGAATGTTGCAGATGGTGACGTAGCGGTATTTACCCCAATTGGACTTGATCACATGGAAAGACTCGGAAACACAATTTCTGAGATAGCCGAAACTAAGTCGGGAATCATCAAACAAGACGCGCTAGTAGTTTCCTCAGATCAAGTAGTCGACGCGCTTGAAGTGTTACAGCGAGTATCTGGGGAAAAGGCAGAAGATCTTTTCTTGTTAGGAAAGGATTTCTCAGTAGAGTCCTATCAGCCAACACCAACTGGCCAAAGGGTTGTTGTTTCTGGTCTGGCAGGAATTTACGGGCCTTATGAGGCTCCAGTGTTTGGGATTCACCAAAGCGCAAACCTCGCGGTTGCAATCGCTGCAGTTGAAGCGTTTTTGGGTGGAGGAAAACTACCAATTGCTGATGATGTATTGAGATCGGCGGTTGCCGACCTCTCCTCACCGGGAAGGCTCCAACTAGTTCGTACCGAGCCACCTATTTTGCTTGATGGAGCTCACAATCCAGCCGGCGCCAAGACACTGTCGCTTTCATTGAAGTCGGAATTCTCAGATAAGCCACTCGTTGGCTTATTGGCTGTGCTTTCGGACAAGGACGTTAAGGGTTTGCTTTCCGAGCTATCGGATTGCTTCCACAGTGTGGTTGTTACAGCATCTTCTTCAAACAGATGCTTAGAAATTGATTCGCTTCATGAGGTAGCTCGGGAAAGCTTGGAAGCCAGAACGGAGTCAGTTTCTGAGACCCGAGCTGCGTTAGAGCGGGCCCGAACTATCGCCACTGAAATTGATGGCATGGTTGTAGTTACAGGATCAATTTCACTAGTGGGGGATGTCCTTCAGATCCTTCAGGAGGAAAGCGATGCGGAATAGAACCACACGAGCAACCCTTGGTTCACTGGTTATGGTTTTTGAATCGGTGGTAGTTTTTTTCGCCACCCTGGTTGGTTTTGGCCTTCAGGTTCACCCGGACCCGGCAGTAATTTGGGGCGTTGGCGTTGGCTTGTCCGTTATCTTGATGCTGTTCCCGGCTGTTCTCGGAAAACCAGGAACCTACCCGATGGGCTGGGTTCTGCAGATATTTGTTGTCTTGCTGGGTATCTGGGTTCCGCTGATGTACTTGCTAGGGACAATATTTTTGGGAATGTGGGGCTGGGCGATGATCGCAGGTGCCACAATTGACAGAGCAAGAGATGCCAAGGCAAAACTTGATGCCCAAGATTTAGGAAGTGAATAGTAGATGTCTAAGGAACAGACTTTGGTTTTGATCAAACCCGATGGTGTTGCCAGATCACTAACTGGGGAAATACTGCGCCGCATCGAAGAAAAAGGCTACCTGGTCACTGGGATCAAGATGCTGCAAGCCACTGAAAAACAGCTAGCCGAACACTACGCCGAACACGAAGGTAAACCTTTTTACGCACCGCTAATCGAGTTCATGTCATCAGGACCCATTGTTGCAATCCGCATCGAGGGCGAACGGGTAATTGAAGGTTTCCGAGCTCTTGCTGGAGCAACTGATCCCACAGCTGCAGCCCCTGGAACAATTCGAGGAGACCTAGGTCGCGACTGGGGCGAAAAAGTACAGAAGAATTTAGTTCATGGTTCAGATTCAGTTGAATCCGCAAACCGCGAACTCGGAATCTGGTTTAGCTAAAACAGGCTTGGCCAGAGGCTCCAAAACTTCCAGATAATTGTCACGACTAGCCCGAAGAACGTAGCGAGGGTGAATAGCCAATGCCAGTCATAAGAAGCTACAAAGAAATCCACAGTTTTTAGCGGCACCGGAACGATTCCCTCTCTGGCAGCAAAGAGAACATGTTTCCAATACATCGGGATCATTCCCGCCCAAGCAACCATGCAGTAAGGGCACAGCGCTCCAATCTCAAAGAGGCTCTGACTAAACAACCAAAGAACAAAAATGAAACCCCCGGTCATTCCAGCGGTGAATATTTGCCAGAACCACTTGGCAAACTTAGCGCCTGCCAATATTGCGAATCCGACAAGTACTGGCGCAAAGAATGCTGCGAGACCGATTAGAGGGTTTGGAAAACCCAACAAAGAAGCCTGCCAAGTCAGCATCACTGATTTACAGGAAATGAAAGGACTGACGTCACAGCTCAAAACTGCATCCGGATTGGAAGCAACCCTAATTCGCTCAACCGTAAGAGCAAGGGCAGCCACCCAACCTACCGCTCCACCAGAGATCAACATCCAGGCAAGAGAAACCGGAGCTCCAATAAGGCTCTGTTCTGGGGTTTTTTGACTCATGGAATCAAGTATTCCACGACATATCTGAGCTTTTGCCATTTTGATGTCATACTTATAGACAAGTGAACTAGAGCCACAACCTCTATTCACTGAAGGTTTATAGAGCATTAGGTTCCAAGGCTTAAGACCCATCGGGCAGCTGGCAGGACGTCGTGACAGCAATGACTCTCAACCAACAAGGTTTAGTCAGTAACAGAAGTTGCTGATAAGAAATTTACAGCCGAATTTTGGCAAAGTGTTTGGGCTTTTGCCAATCGGCAGCTTGGAGAGCACCTTAAATGGTGAAAGATAAAGACAATTCAGCTAAGCCTGAAAAGGACTCAAAGAAAACATCAAAGAAACTGGCAGCGCCACAAAAGAGCGCTCCAACAAAGAAGGCTGCAGCCGAATCGCCTAAGGGAAACAAGTCTGATGCTTCTAAGCCAGACAAAAAGGCCAGCAGCAAACCAGTAGTTTCCGTTAGTGCAACGTCGCTAATCTTTCAGGCCCCAGATCTACCAGCTGTTGAGCCCAGGAAAAGATCAAACAACAAGAAACACTCCGAACCGGAATCCGAATCACACCTTCGCCGCCGTTCCCGTCGTAGAGCCGGCGAGCCAATTGATGTTGGGTCTGACCAGCCCAATGTAACGGTCAAGGTAAGAACTCCGCGGGCTCCAAAGGAACCAAGCACCGAACCCCAGAGACTCAAAGGCTCAACCAGGCTAGAAGCCAAAAAACAGCGTCGTCGCGATGGACGAGACTCTGGAAGACGTCGTCAGACGATCACCGAAACAGAGTTCTTGGCACGTCGTGAATCGGTCGATCGCATGATGCTCGTTAGATCAAAAGACGCCAAGATTCAGCTCTGTGTTGTTGAAGACAAAGTCCTTGTTGAGCACTACGTTGCTCAAACACAAGACGGTTCGCTCATTGGAAATGTTTACCTAGGCAAGGTTCAAAACGTTTTGCCATCTATGGAAGCAGCTTTTGTTGACATCGGACGAGGCCGAAATGCTGTTTTGTATTCCGGTGAGGTTAACTGGGACGCTGATGGGCTGGAAGGCCAACCTAGAAAGATTGAGCTAGCTCTCAAGTCTGGGGACACCATATTGGTTCAAGTCACCAAGGATTCGGTTGGGCAAAAAGGTGCTCGCCTAACCTCTCAGGTTTCCCTTCCTGGAAGATATGTCGTTTATGTTCCAAATGGCAACATGAATGGAATTTCTAGAAAGCTTCCAGACTCAGAGCGAGTTCGACTCAAGAAAATCCTGAAAGACATAATTCCTGAAGAGGCAAGCGTAATCGTAAGAACCGCGGCAGAAGGTGCCACTGAGGAGCAGCTGACCCTGGATGTTCAAAGGCTGCAAGCCCAATGGGACAGTATTCAAAAGAAGCTCAAGAAGGCTGTTCCACCGATGCTGTTGCATTCAGAGCCAGATCTGCTAGTAAAAATAGTTCGAGATGTTTTCAACGAAGACTTCCAAAAGATGATCATCTCTGGAGATGACGCCAAAGCTGTGATCTCGGAGTATTTAGAGTCTGTTGCACCGGATCTGATGGACCGTGTTGAAGGTTACACCGATAAACAGGACCTATTCGACCGCTATCGAGTGGGAGAGCAAATAGACAAGGCGTTAGAGCGCAAGGTTTACTTGCCCTCAGGAGGGTCGCTTGTAATTGACCGTACTGAAGCCATGACGGTTATTGATGTCAACACCGGAAAATTCATTGGCTCAGGTGGAAACCTGGAAGAAACAGTGACCAAGAATAACCTTGAGGCCGCCGAAGAAATTGTTAGGCAGCTTAGGCTTCGAGACGTGGGCGGAATCATTGTTGTTGACTTCATTGATATGGTTTTGGAATCGAACCGAGACCTGGTCTCCAGAAGGCTAATTGAATGTCTAGGTAGGGACCGCACAAAGCATCAGGTAGCTGAGGTAACATCTCTTGGCTTGGTGCAGATGACCAGAAAGAAGCTCGGAATTGGGCTTTTGGAATCATTCAGCGAACCTTGCGAGGCTTGCGCTTCTAGAGGAGTTATTGTTCACCACGACCCAATCATCAGATCTCGCTCTAGCTCAGAGGGCAAGCCCGAGAAAAAGCGCAAGGGTCACATGGACGTTGCCAACGTGGTTACCCCCGAGCGCGCGGTTGAAATCAACTCGGTTATGGCAAAGATTGCCGCTTCCACCCTGGGTGTTACCAAAGCTCCTGGAGAAGGAGCATCTTCAAAAGATAAGGACTCTAAGACTTCCGGCCTGAAGTCAATTTTGGACTCCCTGCCTGAGCCAAAGACTCAAGTCAAGGCAAAACCTAGGCGGGCAACCAGCTCAGGTTCGGTTGACCCACAGCCCAAGACCCCAGTAGAATAGGGATTTGTTGCTCTGGTAGCAGCTTCCCAAACTTAGAAAAAGGTTAATCAAGTGGTTTACGCAGTAGTTCGCGCAGGCGGCCGTCAGGAAAAAGTGTCCGTAGGCACAATTGTGACTCTTGACCGCGTCAAGGCAGATTCAGCTGGCAAGATTCAGCTTCCGGCTTTGCTGTTGGTAGATGGTGACAAAGTTACCTTCGACGCCAAAACCCTTGCTGATGTGAAAGTAACAGCCGAGGTTATGAACGATCTTCGTGGACCAAAAATCATCATTCAGAAGTACAAGAACAAGACTGGTTACAAAAAGCGCCAGGGTCACCGTTCAGAGTTGACTCGCGTCAAAGTACTAGAGATCAAGTAAAGGACTAAAAGCTCATGGCATCCAAAAAAGGCGTTAGCTCCACCAGAAACGGTAGAGACTCAAATGCTCAACGCTTGGGCGTAAAGCGTTACGCAGGCCAGGAAGTCAATGCAGGCGAGATTCTGGTTCGTCAGCGTGGAACACACTTTCACCCGGGTAAGAACGTAGGCAAGGGCAAAGACGATACTTTGTTCGCGCTAGCCACAGGTGCCGTGCACTTTGGTACCAAAGGTGGCCGCCGAGTAGTAAACATCGTCGAGGCTGCATAAGTCTAGAACGACAAGAGTTTTACTAAAGGCGAGCCAGAGGCTCGCCTTTAGTTATTTGTAAGGAGGGAAAACTGATGGTCTCATTCGTAGATCAAGTCACCCTTCACTTGCGCGCTGGAAATGGTGGCAAGGGTTGCGTTTCCGTGAAGCGCGAGAAATTCAAGCCACTGGGCGGTCCTGATGGAGCCGACGGCGGTCATGGTGGTTCCATATCTTTAATCGCAGACCCAAACACCACAACCTTGCTTGACTACCATTTTCATCCACACAGAGCCGCCGGAGATGGAGCCGCTGGCGCCGGAGATTTTCGAAATGGCGCCCAAGGTGAAGATCTAAAGATGCCGGTACCCGTGGGAACCATTGTCAAAAAGCCAAACGGCGAAGTGATTGCAGACCTTGACGAGCCAGAGATGGAGCTTGTAGTAGCCGAAGGAGGAGTCGGGGGATTAGGCAACGCAGCCCTTTCTAGCGCCAAGCGCAAAGCTCCTGGCTTTGCACTGCTTGGCGTACCAGGTTGGTCTGGCGATGTTGTACTGGAACTCAAAACCGTGGCTGACATCGCGCTGGTGGGTTACCCAAGTGCCGGAAAGTCATCACTGATTGCTGCTGTGTCTGCGGCAAGACCAAAGATTGCGGAATATCCATTTACAACATTGCACCCAAACCTTGGCGTTGTTCAAGCGGGGGAAACTAGATTCACGATTGCTGATGTACCAGGACTAATTGAGGGTGCCAGCGAAGGAAAAGGACTAGGCCTTGAGTTTTTGCGACACGTGGAACGTTGCTCCGCTCTACTTCACGTAATCGACTGCGCAACTCTCGAACCCAACAGAGATCCCGTTTCCGACCTCGATAAAGTTCTCAAAGAGCTAGAGGCATACAAGGTGCCCCCGGGCCAGCAGCCATTGAATTCAAGGCCCGCCCTAATCGCACTCAACAAGATCGATATTCCAGACGCCAAAGAGTTAGCCGCCTTTATTCGCCCAGAACTTGAATCAAGGGGATATGAGGTCTTTGAAGTTTCTGCTGCTTCGCACGCTGGCTTAAAAGAACTCAAATACGCGATGGCAAAACTTGTTGAAAGCTCAAGACTTGAAAAAGTCAACGTACCAAGTAAGCCAAGAATTACTCTTATGCAGGCTAGGAAAGAAGATTCTAAATTCACCATAACGCGCGAAGAGTCAGGCCTTCAGGAGTTCTTTAGAATCTTGGGCACCAAACCTGAAAGATGGGTTGCTCAAACTGAATTTGGAAACGAAGAAGCAGTGGGGTATCTAGCTGATCGACTTGCAAAGCTTGGTATCGAAGCTGCACTTTACAAAGCAGGAGCAGTTTCAGGATCGACAGTAGTAATTGGTCCGGGAGATGGAATCATCTTCGACTGGGAGCCTACGATTTCCTCAACCGCCGAACTGCTAGTTAGTCCTCGTGGAACAGACCCAAGGTTTGGTCCATTGAATGAAAGACGCACTACTGCAGAGCGGAGGAAACGCTACCAAGAAATGATGGACGCTAGAACAGTGCTACGTGATCAGATGGAACAGGACCGAATCTCTGGTGCATGGAGCACCCCTACCCCAGACAAGGAGAGCTAGATGTCTAACGATGAAAGCTGGGTAGGGAGCGCAAAAAGAGTTGTAGTAAAGATAGGTTCAACTTCGGTGACTGGCGAAAACGAGGGAAAGATTGACCACCTTGTCGACGCTCTTGCCAGCGCCATGAAATCGGGCACCGAAGTAGTCCTAGTATCTTCAGGTGCAATTGCCACAGGAATGCCACTATTCAAGTTTGATAGTAAACCGACCGACCTCGACACTTTTCAGGCTCTTGCAGCCGTCGGGCAATTTCGCCTAATTTCCAAGTATCAGAAGTCTCTGGAGAGATTCGGAATTGTTGCCGGGCAAGTGCTGCTTACAGTTCCAGATATCGACAACGAAGAGAGTCGAAGTAATGCTCGAAAGGCCCTGGAGAGACTATTTGAACTAAAGGCGCTTCCTATTGTTAACGAGAACGACACTGTGGCAACTACGGAAATTAGGTTTGGAGATAATGATCACCTTGCAGCAATGGTGTCCATTCTGATTAATGCTGATGCACTCATTCTGCTAAGTGATGTTCCTGGAATCTATGACATGCCTCCTACTAAATCTGAAGCACAGCTAATCTCCTATGTACCTTTCGAAATGGATCTTGGCGAATTGGAGATTGGCGGGACCAATACTGGTGTTGGAACCGGGGGTGCGATCACAAAAGTAGCGGCTGCCCGAAGTTGTACAGAGGCCGGAATTGCTGTTGTGGTTACACACGCTGACAGCGTAGGTGCACTGCTGAGTGGGAAAAATGTCGGTACATACTTTGAGCCTCGTCCACACATTGGTAAGTCGCAGGATTAGGCTCGTCTCATGAGTGCATTACAACGAATGCAACTGGCTAAAGAGGCCAGCCTTGGCTTGGCAAGCGCGTCTACCGCTTCCAAAAATTCAGCGCTCCAGGCAATTGCTGAACTCCTTGTCGCTCACACCCCTGAGATCCTGGCCGCTAACGCTATTGACCTAGAGCAGGGTGTGAAATCAAACTTAGCCACCGGTTTACAAGATCGACTCAGGCTGAGTAAGGAAAGAATTCAGGCACTTGCCGATTCCATCCAAGATGTCATTGCGTTACCTGATCCAATAGGCGAAGTTGTCCAAGCAAAAACTCTTTCGAATGGGTTAGCTCTAACTCAGCTAAGAGTTCCCTTTGGTGTTATCGGTGTCATTTATGAAGCGAGACCGAATGTGACGATAGACATTAGTGTGCTGGCGATAAAGTCAGGCAACGCAGTCGTACTTCGCGGCGGGACTGCGGCCGAGAACACAAACATAGCCCTAGCCAAAATCCTCAAAGACGCATTGGCGAGCTCTAGCCTCAGCCCCGAGCTGGTTCAGACTGTGGATGACTTTGGCAGGGCTGGCGCAACTGAAATGATGGCTGCACGCGGTCTAATTGATGTTCTGATACCACGGGGTAGTGCAAGTTTAATCAGTGCCGTTGTTGAAGGTGCAAAAGTGCCGGTGATTCAAACTGGCGACGGAGTGACTCATGTGTTTATTGACGAGTCCGCGAACCCAAACTGGGCAGACGAGATTGTCTTTAACTCCAAAGTGCAGCGACCGGCCACCTGCAACGCACTCGAAACATTGCTGGTACACGAAGCCGTCGCGAAATCAGTTCTTCCGAGCATTCTTGAAAGATTGGTGGAAGCCGGAGTCAAAATCCACGCTGATGAAGCGACCATGAGAATTTTCCCAAACAGTATCCCAGCCACTGAAGAGGATTGGCATGCCGAGTATTACTCCCTAGACCTGGCTGTCAGGGTGGTTGCTTCTTTGGACGAAGCTCTCAGCCATATAAAGAGTTACTCAACTCATCACACTGAGTCGATAATCACCGGTGACGAAGAAAACGCGAACCGATTCTTAGCTGAAGTGGATTCAGCGGTAGTTATGGTCAACGCCTCTACCAGATTCACAGACGGTGGGCAGTTTGGGTTTGGAAGTGAGGTTGGAATCTCAACTCAAAAGCTTCACGCCCGCGGCCCGATGGGTCTTAGAGAGCTAACGAGCACGAAATGGCTTGTTAGAGGTGCCGGTCAAACCCGAGCCTAGGTTATTCTAAGAACAAGAGTTATAAGGAGACTGTTTTGCTAGCTATTTTGCTTTCCGAAACCGACGGGCCGTTTATCGCACACAGCGAGCTACCTATGCCTGCAATTGTTTATGGAATTATTGCAATGTCAACCTTTCTAGTTTTAGCATTGATTGTTTTTTCTTACCGAGACGTCGCTAATCGCCACGACCACAAGCAGTCAAGTTCGCAAGGTCACTAGGCCGCAAATTTCTTTATGCCAAAAATTCGACTGGGAGTAATGGGTGGCACTTTTGACCCCATTCATAACGGTCACTTGGTGGCAGCCAGTGAAGTGGCTGCAGCTCTAAATCTGGATCAAGTGGTGTTCGTTCCCACTGGCAATCCGACTCAAAAGCCCGAGGTCACCGGTGGTGAGCATAGATATCTCATGACTGTTATTGCTACCGCCGCTAACCCGAGATTTATGGTTTCTCGAGTTGACATTGATCGCGACAAGCCAACTTACACGGTAGACACACTTACAGACCTGAAGACAACCTACCCAGACGCCGAACTATTCTTTATCACCGGCAGTGATGCAATTGCTCAAATCTTGGCATGGAAAGAAGTTCAGAGACTTTGGGATTTAGCTCATTTTGTTGCAGTAAGCCGTCCTGGCCATGCGTTGCAGATTCCTGACGTTCCTGTTGGAACAGTGACGGTTGTTGAGGTGCCAGCTCTTTCTATTAGCTCGACTGATTGCAGGAGCAGAGTTCTCAAGGGTGAGCCCATTTGGTACCTAGTCCCTGATGGCGTAGTTCAGTACATTGGTAAGCATGGTTTGTATAAGGCGCGCTCATGAGTGATAGCCCTACCTTCCAGTCACGCAGA
The DNA here is from genome assembly GCA_964202285.1 of Rhodoluna sp. Taxonomy (GTDB): domain Bacteria; phylum Actinomycetota; class Actinomycetes; order Actinomycetales; family Microbacteriaceae; genus Rhodoluna. Next base: position 11,096 of record CAXNHQ010000009.1, read on the forward strand.
GAGCGTAGAGCTGCGGAGTCGAGTCCTGATTCAGTCATTGCGCCTGCCCCAGTTGTTGCTCCAGAAAACAGCAGCACAGATTTTTTCTTCCCTGAAGTTACCCAGAACAGCCAACCGGCGCTGGTTCCGGCTGACAAACCTCAAGTCTTTAAATCTCGCAGAGAGTTACGGGATCTAGATTCGCTCAGGCAGTCCGTACCAGCGGTAAAGGCACCATTATTTGACGATCACACCTTGACCGGTCCAATTTCGCAAGTTAGCACCCCAGAGATTTTTCTAGATCCAATAACTGCCTCAAACTTTGGTTCATCCTCCAACCTAGGTACTGAGCCGGTTACCGCGTCGATAATTTTGGAAAGCGTTCCGGATTTGTTGGGCGGAGAGATTTTACTTTCTGGATCAGGAGCCAAAGTCACAACTGGTTCAATCCAGGTCCCGAGCATAGACCCGACAACCGGAAGCATTTCGGTGATCCTTGAAAGTCAGCAGGCCGATGAGGCTCTAACGGAAGACAGCATGAACTCTTTTGTTTCTTCTGTTGCGCCAGTTCGGGCGGCGGGCATTGCTAAGACCCGCGCCAAGGTAGTGGAGATGAATTTGGTGACTCGAAAGGGTCAAGGACAGGTGTATGCAGTGATGTCAACGGCGGTACTCATGGTAACCGTTGGTGCTGTTACATTGGCGGCATTTATGCTTGGGGTTTTTGACTAGATGGGACTTCGTGAGCGCCACAGCTAGAGCTATTGAAATTGCCCAACTCTCCGCTGAATCAGCAGTCGAAAAAATTGCCGAGAACGTTGTTGCACTTGATGTGTCGTCTCACATGCCCTTGACCGACATCTTTGTCATCGCCTCTGGGCGAAATGAGCGGCAGGTTGTTGCAATCTCAGACGGGATAGAGCAAAAGCTATTGGAGTCTGGAATAAAGCTGTTGCGCCGTGAGGGAAAAGCTGGTGGTCGATGGATTTTGCTTGACTTTGGTGAGATTGTTTGTCACATCATGCACGAGGAAGACCGCGTCTACTATTCGCTCGAGAGAATTTGGCGTGATTGCCCAGAAGTGCCGCTTCCGGCTGTTTCTGCCGCCAAGAGTTTGAGCTAAACTAACAAGGTTGTATAAGAGGGCCTGTGGCGCAGCTGGTAGCGCACCTGCATGGCATGCAGGGGGTCAGGGGTTCAAATCCCCTCAGGTCCACCCTCAAATCTCAAGGCTCAGCTAACTTTCAGCAATTCGGTTTAGACTTTAGCTGTTGCATCTAATGAACGAAGGAGATCACCTTGTCCCACAACCCAGTGTTTAACCGCTCAATGCAAACCGGATTACAGGCTGCTCGTGAGGTTCCTCAGGACCTAGTTGATGCCGAATTCTCTAAGATTGCCGCCAAAAATGAGCCAATGACCGTTGAGGGAACAGCTGGCAAGGTAGCAGCAATCTTCGTTGTGTTGCTGATTACAGCCGCTGCGACTTGGTTCTTCCAGCCACTGCAGGCTCTTTGGATGCCAGCTATGTTCGTTGGTCTCGGTCTTGCTTTATGGATCACGTTTTCAAAGAAGGTCATGCCAGCTGTAATCGTTGCCTACGCAGCGGTCGAGGGTGTTTTCCTGGGTGGAATTTCTGCCATATTCGAACTTATGTACCCAGGAATCGTTCAGTCCGCGGTTTTGGCAACGTTGACTACCGCTGGTGCGATGTTTGCCGCTTACCGCTTTGGTTGGATCAAGGTTGACGCTAGGTTCACCAGAATCATGACCTTTGCAATTGTTGGGTATCTGATTTTTGCTGTCATCAACCTTGGGTTTGTTTTGATAACTGGCGGTGCCGGTGTTTATGGCTCTGCTTTTGGATGGCTTGCTGGTTTGGTCGGAGCAGGTCTTGCGGCTTTCACACTGAACCTTGATTTTGAGACCATCATGGTTGGAGCTAGGGATAAGTGGCCAGTTGATATGGAATGGCGCGCAGCCTTTGGTCTTGCCGTAACTCTTATCTGGCTCTACGTTGAAATTCTTCGCTTGTTGTCAATTTTCAACCGCGACTAAATTCTCCTTAAGGTATTGCTTCCAGAGTTGATTTAGGTCCCAGGCGTTTTCAGCCATTACCGAAACTCCTTTGACTCCAGTTCTTCTGGTTTTACCTGATACCAGCATGAGCTTGGTGTTGAAAAGTACATGACTTGACCGCTCCTGGGCTTGATCAAAAAACGTTGCGTCTGAGCACCCCGTGCCATCGTCAAGAGTTATAAAGACAACTCTTTTTCCAGATCGCATTGGGGGAGACTGGGTTGCTACCCTTACGCCAGCAACTAAAACATCGGTTTTTGACCTGAGGCCAACAAGCTCACTGGCTCTAACTACTCCCATTTGATCCAACATTGGCTGATACTTAGCCAGCTGGTGATCCGTGACATCCATACCTAATAGATCCATTTCGCTTTCTAACTGAAGCTCCTTAGTGAATTCGGGGTTTCCCTTGGGCATCAAATCAATCAAGTCAAAATCCAGCATGGGCTGATCTTTGGTGAGTTTTGGTCTTGATTTCAAGGCGCTTAGCTGCCTAACTCTTTCGAGCACATCTCCTCGAGTGTGATCTTGGCTGTTAGCTCCAAGTTGATCCAGGGCACCGATTAGCGCAAGGTTCTTGGCGGTAGACCTTCCGGGGTTAGCTCGCAAATAGAAATCGGCCAGGTCCCTATAGGGAGCATTTTCGATAATGCGACTAATTTCTGCACCGGATATGCCATAAAGATCAGTGAGTGCCATGCGTATTGCTATTCCATCGGTTGTTTTCTCAACCAGGTACTCGTCCTTGGATTTATTCACATCAACACCAAGAATTTTCACCCCAAGTCTTCTGGCCTCGGCTAGCAGCAAGCGCTTTGGATACATCCCTGGATCATGGGTAAATAGACCAGCTAGAAACTCAGTTGGGTAGTGAGTTTTCAGCCAAGCGCTTTGGTATGTAGGAAGCGCAAAGGCTGCCCCGTGGGCCTTGCAGAAACCAAAGCTTCCAAAGCCATCAAGCACGCTCCAGATGCGATCTACAACAACTCTCGAGTAGCCACGTTTTGTTGCGTTTTCTTTAAAGAACTTCTCAACAAACCCCCTATCTTTTTCTAGGGATCTTCTAAGTTCATCGGCCTTGGCTAGTGAGCAGCCGGTCATGACGTTCAAAATCTTGAGCAGTTGCTCGTGGAAGATAACAACTCCGTGGGTGGATTTAAGAATTGGTTCAAGATCCGGGTGTATGAAATCGGGCTTGATAAAGCCATGTCTGCCATCTAGGTAAGGGGAGATCATGTTTCCTTTCATAGGCCCTGGTCTAAATAGCGAAATCTGTATCGTTAGGTCGTTGAACTGCGTGGGTTGGTGCTTGCCGGTTAGCTCTCTTTGACCTGGACTCTCAATTTGGAACACCCCGAGAGTATTGGTAGTTCGAATTTGCTTGAAGGTTTCCGCATCATCTCTTGGGATGAAATCTAGGTCGATGATTTTTTTGGAGACCCGCTCTATTTCTCTAATCGCATAGGCCATGCTTGACTGCATCCGAACTCCAAGAATGTCTAACTTAAGCATTCCCATCGGATCCATATCGTCTTTATCAAACTGACTCATCGGTAGCCCAAGACCGCTTGGTTCAACTGGGGTGTGATTAAGAAGCTGCTCGTTACCGAGTATTACCCCGCAGGGATGCATCGAGATGTGCCTTGGGAGCCTATCGAGCCTTTCGGTGACATCAACTAGAAGATTTAGCCTGCGGTCAGTGTCTAACTGCGCAGCAAGCGCTCTAAGCTCTGGCTTTTTTCCTAACATCCCACGAAAATCTCTAGCGCTAAAGCGCCAGATGCTTTTTGCTATCTCATCGATTTGGTCTGGCTCAAAGCCAAGTGCTAGGCCGCCGTCTCTCACGGCACCTCGTCCGCGGTAGGTGGACTGCATCGAAAGCAAGGTGACCCTATTGCCGCCATAGCGCTTAAATATCGCTCGGTAAATCTCATGCCTTCTGGCAG